>DYMC01000175.1 GCA_020721745.1 Lentisphaera sp.
GATGATGGATTGAGCGCCACGACCGCCTTGGAGGCGCCCAGGCTGCGCATGTAGATGAACGGGTATCGGCCCTTCTCCGCAAAGAGAGGCTTGAACAAGGCCTTTGCCCCCAGAACAGGATTGTCCCGGCGGATTCCCGACAGCCTCCTGACGAAGTTCAGGAGCGATTCCTGATTATTTTCCTGCCCCGCGACAGAAGGTGCGCCGCGCGACTTGTCCACAGGCAGATAGAGGGATGATTCCTTCCCGCGCGAGAAGCCGCAGTTTTTCCTCCTCGAATCCCACTGCATCGGGGTCCTGGCCCCGGTCCTGCCGTATCCGCCCTCCTTCGAGACCAGCTGCTTCTGATGGCGCATCCCTATCTCGTCGCCGTAGTAGATGAACGGCACCCCGGGCATGGTGAGCAGGAAGACAAACACCGTCCTCAGTGTTTCCTCCCCGCCAAGCTCCGCAATGCGTTCCATGTCGTGGTTGCCGGATGGGATGCATATGTGGCCGCGCCCGGCCGCCTTCGACATGATCTTGGCGTAGTAGTCCGTGAAGAGCGTTATGTCTCCCTTGCCGGCGGGGCTGAAGAACGATTTGTCCCCCGACCTGAACAGGCTGTTGTATGCCGGCGGTCCGAAATGGAGCATGAAGTCCATGTGAAATCCGGCATTCAGCGACAAGTCGGGCTCGCCCCACTCCGATATCAGCACGGCCTCGGGATATTCCCTGTCCAGCATCTTCCTGATATCCCTCCAGAACGCGCTCGTCGCCGTCTTCTTCGCGTCGTCGTTCTTCACCAGCGAAGCCGCCATGTCCACCCTGTATCCGGCCGCCCCCATGTCGAGCCAGAATCTTATCACGTTCTTCATCTCCCTCTTGAGAGCAAGCACGTCCGGGTGCTTCGTCGGAAGCTGCCACTTCTTCCCGGGGTCGGGTTTGGCAAAACCGTAGTTGAGAGCCGGCTGGAACCAGAAGAAGTTCGTGACGTATTGGGCGTCTCTTTCGGCGTAGCCCGACACCGACCCCATCGGGCTGGCGCTGCCCCATACGCTGTCGGTCCACACGAACCAGTTCGTGAACTTGTTCTTCTGCGCCCTGCACGACTGGACGAACCAGGAATGCTGGTTGGAAGTATGGCCAGGGACAAGGTCCAGAAGTATCCTTATGCCAAGTTTGGAGGCCTTCGCAAAGAGCCGCCTCATGTCGGCGTTGGTCCCGTATCTGGGCGCTATCCTGTAGTAGTCCGACACGTCGTATCCGGCATCCTGGAAGGGCGACGCGAAGCAGGGGTTCAGCCATATGCCGTTGCATCCGAGGCTTTTGACGTGGCCGAGCTTCTCCTCGATTCCCTTGATGTCGCCTATCCCGTCGCCGTTGCTGTCGAAGAAACTCTGCGGGTATATTTCATAGAATATGCTGTCGTCAAGCCAGGATATGCCCGTGGGTATTCCCCCTCACTTCACGGTGATGACGATGTTCTGGGCATCGTCCATCTCGACTCTCTTGAGTGACGAGAGTATCTTGCCCACCTTGCCTCCCATGAGGGCCGGCATGAACTTCTCGAGAATCTGCTTCTGCGCGAACGACATAGGCATCTTGCCCATAGTGCAGTCGGTCACAGTGAACGAGACTGGCGTTGTCTCCCCCTCGGCGGGATTGACCGGAAATCCCTTTATCTCGAACGTGACCGGGATCTTTCCCCCGAGCTTGGCCACCAGGAGTACATGCATGAACCCGCGGCTGTCGGCCTTGAAGGCTATCTTCTCCACGGCATAGGCCCCGCCAGTGTCGCCCTCGACCTTCGCCATGAAGCTGTCGTTGTAGGCGAAGGTGGCCTCGGGCCCGCTGAAGACATACTTGGTCTCGCCTATCTCCTCGTCCACCCTGGCGATGAGATTCTTTATCTTGGTCCTGGCGGCCTCCTGCCCGGCGCTGTCCGTGATGCTCGGATAGAGGCTTTCGCTGGTTGGGATGAACATGGCGATTATGACTCCGACCAGCCCCAGGAAGATGGCCAGCATGAGCAGCTTCCTTATCAGTCCGAAGACGCTGAACCCCTCGCCCCTGTCCACCACTTTTGGCCTCACCTGCTCGATATCTAGCTTCTCCCCGCAGTTCCGGCAGAAAATTGCGCCCAGCTGGTTCTCGAATCCGCATTTCGGGCATTTAACTAACATGTTTTCATCTCCCTGAGTTGGTTTTGTCTATTTAGATTCCGTCTTCTTCGTCTCGGCCTTGGCTGGAGCCGCCTTTTCAGCGCTCTTCGAGGGGCTGGAGGCACCGTCCTTCGGCCCGGAACTCCTGCCCTTCCTCTTGTAATCCGTCTCGTAGAATCCGCTCCCCTTGAATATTATCCCCGCTCCAGAGCCTATAAGCCTCTTCAGCTTGCCCTTCCTCTTGCATAGAATGCACGTGTCCAGCGGCTTGTCGCTCATCTTCTGGAAGTAGTCGAAAACTTTTCCGCATCCGGCACATTCGTATTGGTATGTAGGCATGGGAGACAAAATCCTTTGAGTCTTTGAGTCTGAAAATCGGACGGGCGGGGAATATATATCCATGCAAGAGATTTTCAAGTTCAAAAATACCTGAACGTCCTTCCTTCGTAGTCGCAATACTCGCCAGAGGCCCTGCGAAGCTCCGGCGACAACACTATCTTGCCACCGCCGGATGGCAGATCGAGGGCAAAGGACGGCACGCATATTGACGAGAGACGCCGCCTGAGCCCGGCAACCAGTTCCAGAGCCTTGTCCACCCCGGTGACGAAGCCGGAGTTGCCCTCGGCAGGGTCCACGTGGAAGAGATAATGCGGACGGGCCTTCACCGCGACAAGGGCGCGGAAAAGCGAGGAGAGCGTGCCGACATCGTCGTTGACCCCCTTCAGAAGGACAGTCTGGTTGAGAACCGGAATCCCGGAATCAACAAGCCTGCCAATTGCGATTTTCGCAAGATCCGACAATTCGGCGCGATGGTTGAAATGGCTCATCAGCCACAGCTTGCCGGAGCGCTTCCGCAGCCTCCTCACGAATCCAGCGCTGAATCTGGATGGTTCCGCCGACAGCGCCCGGGTGGCCAGGCGTATCACATCAAGACTGCCTATGCTGTCCAGGCGTCCTATCATCTCGAGCAGCCATCCATCGTCGAGGCAGAGAGAATCCCCGCCCGAAAGGATGGCCTCCTTTATCTTGTGGTCTCGGCCGATGAATTCCGCGATTTTCGCGAATTCCCTCCTCCCGATGGTCCAGGGCGGCTGGGACCACAGCCTCTTCCTGAAGCAGAAACGGCAGTGGATGAAGCACTTGTTCGTGCAAAGTATCAGCGCCCTGTCCTCGTAGCGCCTGACAAGCCGGGGCAATGGCGAGAACTTCTTTTCGGACAGGGGATCCTGGACAAATGCTGTGCCGGCCACTTCCTCCTGCTGAGTTGGAACAACCTGCCTGAGTATCGGATCGCAGTCCGGGTCGCCAGATTCCGCGAGCGAGAGGAAGTGCCTTGTCGCAAGGAACGATCTCCCGGGGGGTTTTAGTCCTGGATTGTGTCTTTTCTTCATGCCCGCCAATTTTTGAATCGAAAAAAAAGGGTAAGCTATTCCCCGCATCTGCGATTTCAAGGTTGGATCGGAATCCATTTCTGGGACTCCCCGACCACCATGCCGCCGCTCCCGTCAAGCCATCTCGATCCTCCCGCATCTTGACCTCGTTGGATAGGGATGGAGGAGCCAATTGCAAAACTCCGGACGCGCAAGCGCATCCCTACGCCGATTTTTCGCGAAAATCGGCGTGGAGGGGCATGCTCTTGACACGTATGAAATCACGTGTTGCCATGCCCGCGAAAAGAGTTTTGCAATTACCTCAGGCAATTTTGCTATTGGCTTATCTTGAGAAAAATAACGCTATCCGTTGACTTTGCGGGCCAGCAGGCTATTTTCCCCGAGGCAATTTCAAAATTGCCCCAATGAGCTGATTTCAAAGTTGGAGTTCACAGCTTTAGCTGTGTATCTTGTTGATAATAAGGCACAACTAAAGTTGTGGACTCCAACGAATTTACCCCTGACGCGGAGTTTTGAAATCAGCTCCCCCATATTATGAAAATTAAAATTCCTATTAGTGTCGCTAACAGAACTATTGCCCAGACAAAATCTCGCGGATGCGTCAGGCTTTTCTTATGCATGTTTGCCATCGCCTCCTTGCTCGCCGTGCCACTCCAGGCCGGCCAGATCAGCCCGGAGGGAAAAGCGCTTGCCGAAAAATATGATGCCATGGACGTTGAACATCACTGGCTCGCCGGAAGGCGCGTCGACTGGCAAAGCGGAGAACCAAGCACGGGAAAACCGGGCAAGACACACTGCAGCGCTTTCGTGGCGGCAGCATGCGAACGCCTTGGAATCTACATCCTCCGTCCTCCACAACACGGACAAATCCACCTCGCCTCCGCCCAGGCCGAATGGCTCAAGACGGACGGGCAGAAGGAAAAATGGTCGGAAGTAAAGGATCCTTTCAAGGCGCAGGCTCTCGCCAACGAGGGGAAGGTAGTCGTCGTCGCCTACCCCAGCCCCGACCCTGAAAAACCAGGCCATATTGCCCTCGTAAGGCCGTCGGACAAGAGCGATGACCTGATCCGGTCCGAAGGGCCGCAGATAATACAGGCCGGGAAGGACAATAAAAATTCAACCTCGCTCAAGGAAGGATTCCGCAACCACAAAGAGGCTTGGATTTCAGCCGACAAATACGCCGTTACATTTTTCGTCCAGGATCCTAGACGACGCAGTTAAAACTGCTGTTTAGTTGCAAGTCATTTCAAATGAGCAATTTTTATTGTATTATCTACTGTCATGCATCGTAAATAAGTTGAAATAAAACGTGGAAAATCTGGTGATACCTTCTTTTAAAAAAACTTTACAAAGAGGAAACGGAGGAAAGAAAGTTTTTAA
>DYMC01000176.1 GCA_020721745.1 Lentisphaera sp.
TGGCCTCGCCCGCGTCCATCTCGGCCGCCTTGTAGGTGTAGCGCCAGAGCACGTAAAACCGACTCGGGCCGTCAACGGCGGCGACCCCGCTGCCGCTCACGCCGAAGATCTTTTCGAGAAGCGTCTCCAGCACAACCCCTTCCACTTCCGCCAGGAACTTCTCGGCCGGGACCTCCTCGCCGTTTGCGTACTCCACGCGGGCAAATTTGGTGAAGGCGCGGAGCCCTGCACCTACCGCGGCAATGACCAGGTCCGCGCCCGTGATGCCCATTTTCCAGAGCGAATCCACGCGCTCGCGGACGATCTTCTCCAGGTCTTGACGGACTTGCTCCTCATACGAGCCTGTCTCAGGAGCTTCACGCCGCCGGGCTACGAGAAAAATACTTGAGGCAAGAGCCGCGTCTCCTTGGTGAGCCACCCGGGCCTTTGTTTCGGTGGTAAGAGGCCAGGCTTCGGCAACTTCATATCCGGCACGCCGAAGCGCATCCACAAGAGTCGCCCACCCGAGGGTGGTCTTGTGGGCATACACGACGATCAGGATGCCGCCAGGTTTCGTAACGCGATGGGCTTCTCGCAAGGACTGAAACAGGGTGTCCTCGTAATAGTTCCGCGCCTGCTGCTTTCCTCCCTGGCGATAAGCTGCGGCGACGCATTCCTTTTTCTTCGGCGTCAGTTGGCCAGCGAAATGCTCGGGATAGAGAAAGCCGATGGTCGGCCGCAGCCAGACGTAACAAACATCGGAAAGCTCTGAGTAGCTTTCGTTGTCGTAGTAAGGGGGATCGGTAATCACCGCATCGAAGATGCCGTTGTCATATGGCAGTTCAGCGGCGGAACCGCGCACAACTACTGACGGGTTATTAAACTGGCCTTCGCGGCGCACGGCGGAAGTCATGAAAGCGAGTTGGCTGAGAGCATCGCCTGAGCCACCCCCAAAAATATTGACTTCAGGGAAATCCCATGTCATCGCGAACCGTTTCATTGAAGTAAGACTTTCAATCTTCTCCCCGACGTTATTCCATCTGGCCAACCCATTGCATCGATCAGTCAAACGGCTGACCCAGACGCCAAGATAGGTCGCGATAGCGTGGGCCCGTTCCGGCTCTATTCCCTGTTCAATCATCTCTTGGTAAGCACGATGTACCTCACGGGCCATGGTCAGGAGGATGTACCGCTGGCGCGGGGTGAACGCCTGACGGAACGTCCGAATCCCGTAAAGATAGCTGTTCCCTGTGGCAAGCCCAGCGTTGCCGGTCGGGGGAATCTCTTCATCAAGGCTGCTCGGTCCAAGTTCGCGCTCGATCTCCGCCGCGCGCTGCTCGGACATGGCTTGATGCTCGGTCTCTATGGCCGCAAGGGATTCATCGACAAGATACAACTTTCCAGGACCATCGGGATTGAGCGCAATCACGCACATGAGCTGCTGGCCGAAGCCTTTCTCGTCGCCATACCTGCGGACATAGGGGCCATCGAGCGCGGTCTGGCAGAAGGGACATGCCGTGGATGATCCCGCGCTCCCGGTGGACGGATCAAAGCCGAGCGCCGATGCGGACCGAGCTTCGACCACCTGAAAACGCATGATGCGCCTGCCCATGTCCGGTACCGGCTTCAAGGCCACGTAACCGGAGGATTTGTTTCTCAACCAGGTCTGTCGATAGAGCGGTACGGTTCCTTTGCACTGTGGATTCGGACATGGGATGGTCCGCGTCCAGTAGTAGGCGACGACAGAATACTCGTCGGCTGGCGTTTCATTTCCATCCCCAAGGGTTCTTTGGATTGCCCTCGGTTGCTTCCGTGCCACCGGTATGCGTGCAAGGACGTCGGACACCGCCTCTTGCGTCCGCTTCAGAATGGTTTTGCCCCACTTCTCGATATCGTCAGCCAGCTCCGCCCCGAATTGCTGCGGGAAGGTGACGGTGCACAATTCGATGAGATAGGCGACCGGATTGAGGTCGAGAGCATGTGACTCACATCCCAGTCGGGCAGCTTCAATTGGAATGGCCCCGCCGCCAGCGAACATATCCAGCACCATAGGGCGTGGTGCTTTTCCTGCCTCGATATCCTCGACCGTAACAGTCTTGCCCGTCTCGATAGTCAGCCGTTCGGCGTGAGCTTCGAGGATGTGTCTCTGTGCGTCTTTTATCACTGTGGGATTACCAGGATACTTGCAGAGACGGTCAAAGAACTTGGCCGCGTTAGCTCGGCCCAGACTCTGTTTCTTGTTATCCGGTCCATTCTCCGGGATAAATAGCGATGCCGGCACCAGTGCCCCGTACACCGCAGCTCTGCATGCCACCAAAGGTCGCCGCGCACGCCATACGTGTAAGGTCGAGATGTGCCCTTTGGTCCGGGGCTCACTCGAAGCCGCTTCCCCGACCGAATTTACGGGCAGGAAATCTTCTATGAGTCTGCGGTCGTTCATAAATTGTTCACCTCTGCTACTATTGCCGCCGCTTCAGCCTGGCTCAACCCGGTGGTTCGGGTAACGCTTGGGACACTCATCTCGTTCAAAAACTGAGAGCGCGTTAGACGAGCAACAGACCTCTGAGTCAAAGCCATCGCCTGGGCACCCGAATGTTGAGCGGCGTGCGACGCGATGCAGCAAGCCATAGCCCGGGTGACGGACACGTAAAACAGACGCCGCTGTTCTATGAGTAGCCCGGTGGCCTGCAAGGCCCTGAAATTCGGCATAAGGCCCTGTTCCGCACTTGGGATGAACACGATTTTCCCGCTGAGTCCCTTGGCCCCATGCATGGTCAGAATCCTGATCCGCTTCTGAACGGGTGCTTGAGTTTGAGGTTGCGCACCACCAATTCGCTGGTTGACCAGATCAAGAATGGCCTGCTGATCCGACTCGCTGTCGGCCGCAAGAAATTGAAGAAGCTCTTCAAGTGTCATCTTGGCCGGAAGCGAGCCGATCAGAGTATTCCATATCGACAGGCTATTGGCAGCATTGCGCCCGGATGTGAACACCTGCGATGATAGGAGGGTCGTGATGTCGCCGCTCCGAGCCGCCAAGGTATCGCTCATGCTCCACGATCTAACCGTTTGAACGGTTGCCATGACACGCTGAACCGCTGAGGGGCACCGTCCGGAAAACCACGTCGGGCATGTTGGAAGATAAAAGAGCTGGCGAAAGTTCTGGTTGTTTGAAATGCAGGCATCGGCGACGCCTTTTGCCGTAGCGCTGCCAACACCGGAAAGGACCTCAAGCAGGTCCCGATGCGCCGGATAGTCTTCTTCACCGGACGAGTTGTCCCTGGCGATCCGAAGCACCGAATAGACCGCCCTGATGGCCTCATACTCATTTGTGAGCGCCGCGCCTCGCGGAGGATCATAGGGAAGGCCAAGGTTACCCAGCTCCTGTGCCAGCATATCGAGTTGAACCCGGCGATTGGAGATCAGAATGAGGATTTCATCCTCCCGTCCCGCCATCCCGGCATTGATCAGTTCCTGACAGGATAGGGCAACGGCGCGAGCCTCCTCCTGTGCAGTCTGGAAAGACCAAACCATCATACGGCCCTGAACTGGCGGCGTAGCAGCTCCATAGAGCGACGTAAGGTTCTTGGCAACTCGATTCAAGTTGTAGGTGATCAGTCGGCTGGCTGGCCCGAGAACTGCCGGAGTGCATCGGAAGCAGTCTGTCAACACATGTGTGGCCGATGCCGGGTAGGCGGCCTGAAACTGAACGATGCCATCTGGATTGGCATGCCGGAAAGAATAGATGCTCTGGTCGTCGTCCCCGGCCACAAATAAGACTGTATTGTTCGCAGACAACAAGCGCACGAATTCCTGGTCGCACGCATTAAGGTCTTGGAATTCGTCAACGATCAAATGGTCGATTTGCGGCAGTTGGTTTGCCTGTAATGCACCTTGCTGAAGCGCATCCACACACTTGTAAATCACCTCGCCCGGGAGTACACAGCAATACAGGTTGGTCCGAGCGGAATGAAATGCGTTAAAGCCTTGCACCTCAGCAGGAGTTATCTGCGCCTGATTCACATATTGCGGATTCAGAGTCTGCCATTGTGCGTCGTGTGCAAGTCTGATCTCGGCGGCTCGAGACGGAGTACATCCCAGACTCCCGGCGAATTCTCTATCGTAGACATTGGTCTGTTCCCAATTGTCTAACATGATTGGCGTGCTGGGATACGAAGTGAGCAGATTGGCACGTCGCAGAATTCGAAGCGCGAGGGAATGCATCGTTGACACTCGAACCTGCGCCGCAGCATTTGCACAGGGGAGAGTGCTGCAGAAAACTCGGATACGTTCAGTCAGTTCGGCGCACGTAGCCCGAGTGAATGATATAACATAGACATTGCTGGGAGTCGCTCCATTGGTCAGAAGATCAGCTACTCGCTTTTCAATCGTATGAGATTTGCCTGTGCCCGGGCCGGCCACAAGCCGCACCTGTGGTGCACCGTCCCTTGCTGCGGCCCACTGGCGCTGTTCGGCTTGTGCTTTTTGAGCGGCGGTTATCGGCATATTCTCACCTTTGGCAGTCTCCACACTGAGTTATGGCCTCGGCAGGGATTTCATAGAACCTCGCCGCCACGATCTCCCTCTTGGCATGATCGAGCTTGACAACAGGATTATGGATACGCACAAGCTCAGGGGAATCGCCCAAGGGGTTCCAAACCACATAGAGCCAGTATGTTTCGGCCAGTTGCTGGGCTTTGTACCACTCGTTCGTGGTAAGCCTTACAGGCTGCCCCCGCAGGCGTCCTTTGACCTCGATTCTCTTGACGAAGACCTCGCCGGTGGCTTCATCGGCGATCTTGTGCGCGCGGATGTCGAACCCCAACTTCAGATGGCCGACCCGCTCGATTCGGTCCTGGGGGAAGCCTTCCGCGACCAGTGCTTCAATGACCTTGTCTTCTGCGGCGATCTCGCTCTGCCGGCGGATATTTGGAT
>DYMC01000177.1 GCA_020721745.1 Lentisphaera sp.
GCCTCGAAAAATCTCGGGGGTTGGGGCGGAGCCCCAATTCGGAATTACAGGATTATGACAAGTAGAATGAACTCAAAAGGTCAGGTCTCCAAATAGGGACGCGACCCCAAAATTTATGGATAATCCTTCCTTTCGTTCTGGTTTTTTCTGCACGACGGTGTATACTTCGTGTTCCAAATCCATCAATCGTCTCTTGCAAGCGAGAATAAAATAAGGGTGCGACAATGGCAAAATTCGATATAGGGTCATGCCTATCCGTGGATTTCGCGGACATCAAGGCATGCACGAAGAAGCTCTCCGCAAAACTGGCTGCGGCCGATGTCTCGAAAGGACTCGAGAACCAGTCCGTGGAAATCGCGAAAATCGCAGAAATACCGGGATTTCGGAAGGGCAAGGCTCCGCTGCAGATGATAAAAACCCGATTTGCCAGCGCGATCAAGGACGAACTCAAGCGCTCCGTAATGGAGGCGATCGTGGGCAAACTCCACGGAAAGGACGAGCAGACACTCGATATCCTCAACTACAAACTGCCGGACCTGGACCAGATGAATCTGAAGGAAGGGGAGGACTTCAACGTCTCCATCGAATTCGAAGTCGCTCCGGAACTCAAGCTCCCGGACTACTCCAAGCTCAAGGTGGACCTCAAGAAGGAGGATGTCAAGGACGAGGAGATCAGTTCCCAGATGGACAGACTCAAGCACAACTACGGCAAATACAGCGACTGCGAAGGACCAGTCACCGAGAACGACATGCTCGAAGTGTCGGTATCCTCCGACATCACCCTGCCGGGAAACGCCTCCGACGAGGCGAAGAGACTCTCCAATTGCGACAACATGTGGGTCTGGGTCCGCGACCCCGAAATGATCCCCGGATTGAACAAGGCAGTAACTGGCGCAAAACTTGGGGCATCCGTAAAATTCGTGGCCGAATACCCGGCGGACTTCAGAGAATCCGCTCTCGCCGGAAAAAAAGTCGCCTATTCCGCGACGGTCACCAAGATACAACGCCACAGCCCCCTCGAGGACATGGACGAACTCTGCAAGCGCCTCAAGGCCGCAAACCTCGACGAACTGAAGGACAGGATAAGGAAGGAGATCGAAAACGCCAAGACCAGCAGCCATGAATACATGCTCAAGGAGAAATACGTCGAGGAGCTCTGCGGGAAAACACCCGACTTCCCACTCCCGGAAAAAGCACTGAACCAGTTCGTCGCCGACGAGACCAACGCCTACGTCAGAGAACATGTCGAGAACGAGGCCCAGGCCGAGGAATTCCAGAAGAACAAGGACGAGCACATGAAGAAGATCAGATCCATGGCCGAGGCTAAGCTCAGGCGCTTCCTCATCCTCAGAAAAATCGCAAACACCGAGAAAATCAGCGTCGAAAACGGAGACATAGAAAGGGAACTGGCCAGAATCAGCAGATACTATGGCATGGACCGCAAAATCCTGGAGAAGAACTACTCCGAAAAACTGGCCGAGCACATACACATGCAGGTCATAGAGGACAAGGTCAAGACACTCCTGGCAGACAGAAACTCCCCGGCAAAGGAATCCAACAAGCAATAAAGGAGAACGCAAAATGTCAGTACTGGTTCCTATGGTCGTCGAACAGACCGGACAGGGCGAACGAGGATACGACATATACTCAAGGCTGCTCAAAGACAGGATAATCCTGCTGGGCACCCCGATTGACGACAACGTCGCAAACCTCATCACCGCCCAATTGCTCTTCCTCCAGTCGGAGGATGCCAAAAAGGACATAGACCTCTACATCAACTCCCCGGGAGGCTCGGTGACGGCGGGCCTGGCAATATATGACACCATGCAGATACTCGCCTGCGGAATAAAGACATACTGCGTCGGACAGGCCGCCAGCATGGCCGCCGTCCTCCTCTGCGCCGGAACCCAGGGCAAGCGGTACGCACTGCCCAACTCGAGAATCATGATACACCAGCCATGGGGAGGCGCGGAAGGCACCGCTTCCGACATCAGCATACATGCAAAGGAGATACTCCGCCTCAGGGACATGCTCAACGAAATCCTCGTCAAGCACACCGGCAAGCCCATCAAGAAGATAGCCGAGGACACCGAACGCGACTTCTTCATGTCGGCGGACGAAGCCAAAGAATACGGTATCGTGGACAACATCTTCACCAAAAAATAAGACACCTGCAGGAAACACATGAAGAACAACGGCGGAACATACAACAAGTATACACCAAGATGCTCCTTCTGCGGGCAGAGCGCGGAGAAGGTCGGACCGCTCATCGCAAGCCCAAACGGCGGTGCCGCCATTTGCAGAAACTGCATTGATGTCTGCTCCGGGATGTATCAGGACGAGACCGGCGCAAAGGGAAAAAAGCAGGAACAGCGTCACGCAAACGCGGCCATCCTCGGCATCAAGATACCCAAGCCGGAGGACATCAAGAAGACCCTCGACAAATACGTCATAGGACAGGAACACGCCAAAAAAGTCATCTCCGTCGCCGTCCACAACCATTACAAGAGACTCAGTATCGCCTCCCCAGCCGGCAACAACGATGTCGAAATCGAAAAAAGCAACATCCTCCTCATAGGCCCCACAGGCTCGGGAAAAACCCTCCTCGCCAAGACCCTCGCAAGAATGCTCGACGTTCCGTTCTCCATTGCCGACGCGACAACCGTCACGGAAGCGGGATATGTCGGGGAGGATGTCGAAAACATCATCCTGAGGCTGCTCCAGGCCGCCGATTACAACGTCAAGCGGGCACAGATCGGAATAATCTACATAGACGAGATAGACAAGATCGCGAAAAAAAGCGAGAACGTCTCCATCACACGGGACGTCTCGGGAGAGGGCGTCCAGCAGGCCCTCCTTAAAATCCTCGAGGGCACTGTCTCCAGCGTTCCCCCGAAAGGAGGCAGAAAACACCCACAGCAGGAATACATACAGGTTGACAC
Organism: Lentisphaera sp.; assembly: GCA_020721745.1. Taxonomy (GTDB): domain Bacteria; phylum Verrucomicrobiota; class Lentisphaeria; order Victivallales; family GWF2-50-93; genus DYMC01. The sequence goes on from DYMC01000177.1 coordinate 2,943, forward strand.
CAGCAACATCCTCTTCATCTGCGGAGGAGCATTCGTCGGCCTCGACAGAATAATCAGAAGAAGAACTGGAAAACAGATCCTCGGCTTCCGACACAGGGAGGAGCTTTCCGCCAAACCCGAGCTCGACGACGAAGAAAACATCATCAAATATGCGGAACCGGAAGACCTGATACGCTACGGCCTCATACCCGAATTTATCGGACGACTCCCCATCGTCTCCAACGTCTCCCAGCTGAGCAAACAGGAACTCATCAGAATCCTCACCGAACCGAAAAACGCCCTCGTCAGGCAGTTCAAGAAGCTCCTCCAGATGGAAAACGTCAACCTGGTGTTCGAGGATGCCGCCCTCGACGCCATCGCGGAAAAGGCCATGGCAAAAGGCACCGGCGCAAGAGGCCTCAGAACCATCATCGAGCAGATAATGCTCGATGTCATGTTCGACGTGCCATCCAGGCAGAACATCTCCGAATGCATAATCAGCGCCGACACCGTAAGAAACGCGGCCCCGCCAAAACTCATCAAAAGGAAGAACAGCAACGAAAAGGAGCTCATGACCGCATGAAAAACGGAAAACCCAGTCTCTCCTACGTGGTGATAACCCCATACACCATCCTAAAATCACGGACGGGAGGCGTGATAGCAAGACTCCTCTCCAGAGTCGAACTCGAACTCGTCGGAGCCCAAATCATTCTCCCGGACAAACAGCTCGTGGACACATATGCCGACCTCACATACCGCAGCATCCAGACAAAGGATCCCAGGACCGCGGAAATATTGAGAGACTACATCCTGGACCAGTTCTCCCCCGCCGAAACAGGGCCCAGAAGAATCATGCTCCTCCTCTTCAGAGGAGAAAATCCGTGCGAAAAACTCTCATCCGTAGTCGGCAGAATCTCCTCGGGAGCAGGCAGGCTCCGCGACACGAAGATAACAGGCGAGACCATCCGCGACACCTACGCCGACCTAGTCTTCGACGCGCAGGGAGGACTCCGATATTTCGAACCCGCAGTCCTCACACCGCCCGGCGACAACCTCCTGAACGAAAAACTGAAGGCATTCGCGGATGCCGCATCGCGAGGCCCGAATCTCGTCGAGAACTTCAAATACGACGAGACCGAAAACATCGAACGAACTCTCGTCCTGATCAAGCCCGACAACTGGAAGTATCCCAGCTCCAGGCCAGGAAACATAATAGACATGTTCAGCAGGACAGGACTCCGCATCATCGGATGCAAGATATACCAGATGTCCGTCGCGGACGCCCTCCAGTTCTATGGCCCCGTCAAGGATGCCCTCAGAGCAAAACTCGCCCCCAGGATCGGAACCCGGGCCCGCGAAATCCTCGAACGCGAACTGAAGATAAAAATCAACAAGGATCTTGACCCCAAGTTCACAGAATTCGTCGGAACCGCCTACGCGGACGACCAATTCAACCAGATCGTCGAATTCATGTCGGGACTCAAACCTGACTCCTGCCCGGAAGCCGACATCCAGAAACCGGGCATCGTCAAGAGCATGGCTCTCGTCTATGAAGGAAAGAACGCAGTCAAGAGAATAAGGGACGTCCTCGGTCCCACCGACCCCACAAAGGCCCCTTCCGGCACCATAAGAAGGGAATTCGGAAAGGATATCATGGTCAACACGGCCCACGCCTCGGACTCACCGGAGAACGCCAGACGCGAAATGGCCGTCATCAAAATACAGCAGAACCCCCTCGCGGAGATAATCAAATCCGGCATATAGATCCTGCTCGACCACGCCGCAAAAAGCCAGAAATACGTTCTCGAAGCCGCCCTCAAGTCCCTCGCACCATATATGGATCAGATACCAGACAACGCACTTGCGAAATTCGCATCGTCACGCCTCGACCACCCGTCGCCGGAGGAGAAGGATTAT
>DYMC01000178.1 GCA_020721745.1 Lentisphaera sp.
AACACAGCGGGAGGACACTTTGCCCTCGCAGGTCAATCGCCCTTATTTGCCATTTTTTCATAGCAAGCAGTTGGGGAGATGGGCTAGCGTTTGCGTCTTGGGATGAATATTTCGGCGAAACTCGCAAGCCATACGAGGCAGAGAAGGGAGGCCGATGCTGCGATCCGGGTCATGAATTTCAATCTATCCGCCTCGTCGAAGTCCATTCCTTCGATGGCGGCTTTGTAGACGGCGCTGAAGAAGTGGACGAGTATCCATCCGAGCCATGCGAGTGCGGCGCTTGCCGCGATGATGAAGACGAGCGCCGTCATCCAGCGTTTAAGCAGTATCTGTCCGGCTCCGGGATAGAGCAGATTCAATGCGAAGGCCTTGAAGCGCCTGTCCATGCCGCTCTTTTTCGCGGCATCCGGGCTGTCTGGTTTCATGGGGTGTGCTCCACGTAGGATCATTCCACCGTAACGCTTTTTGCCAGATTCCGTGGCTGGTCTATCGGGCATCCTCTCTCCCTGGCGACGTAATATGCGAAGAGCTGGAGGGCCACTACAGTGGGGATTGGCGTGACGAAATCGGAGCATTCTGGTATCTCCATCACGTCGTCGGCATGTTTCAGGATGTCCTTGTCCCCGAATGTGGCGGTGGCGATGACTGGGGATTTTCTAGCCCTGCATTCCTGGATGTTGCCTATCACCTTGTCCTTGCCCGGGATATTGTTTGCGAGAGCGAGGACCGGGACGTTCTCGTCGAGGAGGGCTATAGGGCCGTGCTTGAGTTCGGCGGCGTGGTAGCCTTCGGCATGTATGTAGCTTATTTCCTTGAGTTTGAGGGCTCCTTCGAGGGCGACCGGGTAGAGATATCCTCTGCCGATGTAGAAGAAGTCCTTCGCGGAAGAATATTTTTTTGCGATCCTGGCTATTTTGTCGGAGGAGTCGAGGACTTGCCTGACCAGATCCGGGAGTTTTTCGAGTTCGGAGATGATCTTCTGTCCGGCGCTGCGGGAGAGTCTTCCGGCTCTTCCGAACTTCAACGCCATCATGAGGAGGGTTGCGACCTGGCATGTGAAAGCCTTTGTCGAGGCGACGCCGATTTCGGGGCCGGCGTGGAGGTAGACGCCCCTGCCGGTCTCTCTTGCGATGGTCGAGCCGACCACGTTGCATATGGATGCGACGAGTGCGCCCTTCTGCTTCGCCTCCCGTATGGCGGCGAGGGTGTCGGCCGTTTCACCCGACTGGCTTATCGCGATGACGAGGGTGTCGCGGTCCAGTATCGGGTTGCGGTATCTGAATTCGGCGGCCTGTTCGACCTCGACGGGTGTCGAGGTGAGGTCTTCGAAATAGTATTCCCCGACCATTCCTGCATGGAGGCTGGTGCCGCAGGCTGCGATGACGATTCTCGATACGCCGGCGATGTCTCTAGGGGTCAGGTTGAGCCCGTCGAGCTTTGCTGTGACGAGGTTGTGGTCCATCCTTCCCCTCATGGTGTTGGAGATGGCCAGAGGCTGTTCTTCAATCTCCTTGAGCATGAAGTGTTCGCGTCCATCCTTCTCGGCGGCATTCGCGTCCCAGTCTATGTGCGCGATTTCGCGGGTGACAGGGACATTGTCCATGTTCCTGAGGTCTATTCCAGAACGCGATAGGACGGTGATGTCGTTGTCGTCCAGATATATCACTCTTTTGGTGTATGGAAGCAGCGGGGAGATGTCGCTTGCGACGAAGGCCTCGTCGTCGCCAACGCCTATGACGATGGGGCTTCCCTTCCTGGCCACGACGATCTTGTCGGGCTGGTCTTTGGCTATCACGGCAATGCCATAGGTTCCGGTGACCTGCTTGAGTGCTGCGGCTACGGCGCTGCAGAGATCTCCCTCGTAGCATTCGGATATGAGGTTTGCGAGGACTTCGGTGTCTGTTTCGGACTTGAATTTGATGCCGATGGATGAGAGCCTGGCCTTGAGTTCCGAATAGTTGTCTATTATTCCGTTGTGGACGAGGGCTATCCTGTTTTTGGAATCGGAATGCGGATGTGCGTTGACCTCGTTGGGGGGGCCGTGGGTGGCCCATCTTGTGTGGGCGATGCCGACTTTGGCGTTTTTGAACTTGTCCTGTGTCCATCCGGCCTTGAGCTTCCGATCGAGCTCCTTGACCTTGCCCGGGCTTTTTAGGATTTCCATTCCGGAATCGAGTCCGATGGCGAGGCCGGCGGAGTCGTATCCCCTGTATTCCAGCCTTTTGAGTCCCTCCAGGAGGATTTCAGGGATATTGCGCTTCGCCCCAACGTATCCGACAATTCCGCACATGGTTTTTCTCCGTTCGGGCTGTTAATATGCCACGGCAAGCGCCGAAGTCCAATCGAATAATACCAGGCCGTTCTTCGTGCGAAGAACGGCCTATAAGGACAGTTTTGCGATTGCCTCAAAGTATTTGCTGCGCAGGACACTAGAATTCGAAGACCTTGACCGAGAAGTAGTTCGGGGACGGGGCTCTGACATGGATTATGGCGGTGTTCTTGTCCGAGGAGAGCTTGATGGTTTCGGATCTGGAGCCTGCGCATATTGACAGCCTGGAGTCCTGAGGCCTGGGGAGATGGGCTATCATGTATTTTTTGGGGAGTGTCTGCCAGCATCTGGTGTCTGCGGTGTTGAAGGCATACTTGTATATGCTCATGCCGGCGACTGCGCTCCATTTTCCCAATTCACCACCGGCCTGTGCGGCGGCCATCTGGGCGGCGAATGCGGAGGCCTCCTTGACCACCGTGGATATGACCAGGCGCGTTATGATATAGGGGAATATTTCGTTGAACTCGCTCCCTAGCACTGAATCCATGTCGGAGATGGTGGTGGCCTCGAATCTTCTGCCGTCAGCCTCGATGTGGAGGGACGAGTATGGTTCGGGAAAGGTCTCAATCACCGGGAACGCTATGCCCGAATAGCCTGTCGGTATTGGTGGTGGCAGGATGATCTGGATTTTCTGCTCCTTGAGGGCCGCGGTGATTCCATTTTCGAAGATCACGTAGACGACATTCTTCTCGAGGCTGTAGTCCCACGCAGGCGCGTTTTTCATGCCATCCGGCAGGCTGGCGCCTATCCGCCTGGAGACGGTGGCCAGGTCGGATGCGACGAGGTGGTTGTCCGGCATTGCCTTTTGGAGGTTTCTCAAATCCACGCTTGCGTCGTTGCAGTTCGAGTCGAGGAGGTAGTTGACAGCGGAGAGATAGATGGTGAAGGGGTTTATGAAGTCGCCGTAGATTTTTTTCGAGAGGGTCTTGACCTCGTCGCTGGACTTTTTGAGCTCTGGATTCGATGCAAGGATGCTGTCGAAGTTGCCGGAACTCCGGGCCGACTCCTCGGACATTTCCGTGCGCTGGGCCTTGATCTGCGCCTCGGCCTTCCTGATTTCGGCATCGAAATATTCCTTGGCCTCTTTTTGTCGCTGGTGCATGCGTCGTATTTCGACCATGGCTCCGGGCTTGTCGCCGAGCGCCAGATAGCATAGCGACTTATATGCATTGATGAGGACCCTGTCGAACATGAACCCCCTGTATGGGAGCGCGTTGGGATTGGTGAAGGCGGAGCCGACCTCTGCGCCGGCCTCTCTTGCCGAGATTTTTGCGCGCTCGTCGAAGTTGGCGACGGCCTTCTCTGCCATTTCGAAAGCCTGGAGGCTCTCCTTGTATTTGCCGATATCGAATCTGATCTTGGCCTGTTCGAGCCTCCACATGAGTTCGTCGCCGCTGCCTTCGCGGGACGCGGCGTAGTCGTCGGCTATCCTCTCCGCCTCCTGCATGTTTCCGGCGAGATAGGCGGTCATCATCGGCTCCTTGATGCTTCGCGAGGTGAATATGGAGGAGCAGGAGCAGAGGAGGACTGGGGCCAGGAGCAGTCCAAAATATTTCAAGCGACACCGGGAATTCGAAAACCGCCCCCTGGCACGGCGCAGGGGCTTGCCTGCAGCGGCGCAGGGGCTGGTGAGGCGGCAGGCGGGCTGCACGGCGCTGGTGGTCAGCCTACAAAACTCATATTCCGGTGCTTGCATTTCTATCCTGCTTGGATTTGTTTTTTCGGTCCTTGGACTTTCTGACGTTCTTGAAGAAAGCCTTCATCAGGCTCTCGGATTCGTTTGCGAGCAGTCCGCTGAGCACCTCGAAGCGGTGGAGGAAGCCGGGCATATCCGGGATGTTCAGGACCGATCCTGCGCAGCCGCATTTCGGGTCCTTCATTCCGAAGACGAGCCGCGAAATCCTGGAGTTGACCATTGCGCCTGCGCACATTGCGCAAGGCTCCTTTGTGACGTAGATGGTCACCCCGTCGAGTCGCCAGCCGCCGAGTGCGATCTCGGCCTGGGTGATTGCCAAAATCTCGGCGTGGGCGGTGGCATCCTTCAGCATTTCGCTCTGGTTCCATGCCTTGGCGATGATGATTCCGTCCTTGACGGCGACAGCTCCGACCGGGACCTCTCCGGCATCTGCGGCGGACTCGGCGAGCGAGAGCGCCTTGCGCATATAGTATTCGTCGTCGAAATAGTTCATGAATCCTGAATCATGTCCCGTCCTATCTCCTTCCGCCGTAGGAGTTCAGTAAACCCCGTCATTTTACTGAACTCCTACATATACAAAATGCAAAAACAGCTTGAAGCAAGATGGAACACCTTGCTTTTGACACGCCAAAACATTTTGTTCGAGGTAATTGCAAAACTCTTTTCGCGGGCATGGCTCCGAGACCCTTTGGACTCGGGATCTCACGACAAGCATGCCCCCGCCAGCCCTTTGGTGGCGGGCAAGCCTCCACGCCGATTTTTGCGAAAAATCGGC
>DYMC01000179.1 GCA_020721745.1 Lentisphaera sp.
ATGTAAGAGTTCAGCAAAGACGTGAACCCACCGTAGGGGCGGACAAGGCCGCCAGCTCTCCTGTGGAGAGAGGCGGACAAGCTTCGCAACGTCTCAAGAATGACGGGGGTTGCTGAACTCTTACCCTTCAGCGTGCTAAAAGCTTGATGGCCAAACTTTGTGTCCATTGCGTTCTCGTGCTGGATATTTCCTCCCCGCCTCCGTTGCCTCCCTGTAAAAAACAGAAAAAAATCTTGTCGCGCTTGACATGCTTTAAATAGACTATAAATTATTAGGCGAAACTAAATAAAGCTCTTTGCATCATGGCATTCTTCAAAAAACTGATAGGGAAAACAAGGATCCCCCGCTTTGTCGTGGAGGCTCTTGTGTTCTTCGGTTTCCTCGCCAGCACATCCAACTGTCCGTGTTGCGGGCAGAGGGGGTGCCCCGTTGGATTGGCGGGATTGGCTTTGGTCTCGGGATTCTTCGTTTTCCTCAAGAACGCCTTTTTGGGAAACGTCAAAGGCGGACGTGCGCCGGATGCCGTTGAAGCGGGCGGAGGTGGAGCGGCAAAGGGGGATGGGAAATGAACACCGGGTATGTCGGGCTCACGTCCAGCATGGAGGACTATCTCGAGACGATATTCCAGACTATCGCCCGCAAGGAGGCCGTCCGTCCGAAGGATATCGCCAGAAGCCTGAAGGTGAGCAACGCGTCCGTCACTGGTGCGCTTAGGACGCTCAGCGACAAGAACATGATAAACTACTCCCCGCACGATGTCATTACGCTGACTCCCGAGGGCAGGAAGGCGGCGCTGGATGTCATCCGCAGGCACGAGGTTTTGAGGGATTTCTTTGTGAAGATCCTCTCCGTGCCCGAGAACGAGGCCGACCAGGCCGCATGCAGGATGGAGCACTCCGTGCCTCCTGTCGTCTTCGAGCGGCTTGTGTGCTTCGCCGAGTTCTTCGAGCGCTGCCCGGCTTCGTTCACCGCCTGGATATCCTCCTCCTGCGAAAAATGCGAGCATGGAGTCTTCAAGGAGAGATGCGAAAAATGCCTTTCAGCGATACTGGACGAGGTGAAGGACGCGAACAGGCGTGGATGCGCCCCCGGGCGCAGGGCGAGGCTCGGGGACATGAAAGCGGGGGAGAAGGGCAAGGTGCTTGCGCTCAGGAACACGGGCGACTCGAGACGGAGGCTGGTCGAAATGGGGGTGATATCCGGAGCGGTGGTGGAGATCGAGCGCGTCGCGCCGCTGGGCGATCCCTTCGACATCAAGGTGAGGGGCTACCATCTCTCGCTGAGAAAGGACGAGGCGGCGAAGATCGAGGTGGAGAAACTATAAGAACGGGTTGGTTTTTTTGTCCAGTTATTTAGTTTAGCCTAAAATTCTTATCTACACTTCAACAACAGGGGAAAAAATGAAGCTGCGTGAATGCAAGGCGGGCGCGAAGCTGAGGCTGACGGCCTTTGCACAGTCCGGGAGGCAATATAGGCAGAAGCTCCTTTCGATGGGGTTCTCGAAGGGGATGGAGCTTAGCGTGCTCAGGGCCGCCCCTCTCGGCGATCCGGTCGAGATCAGGGTAGGCCAGTCGAATGTTTCGCTGCGGAGGGACGAGGCCGACGCAATAGAGGTGGAGGAGATACGTTCATGAATAAGTTCACGATAGCGCTGGCCGGGAATCCGAACAGCGGCAAGACGACCCTTTTCAACGCCCTCACCGGCTCGGACCAGCGGGTGGGCAACTGGCCCGGGGTCACGGTGGAGAAGAAAGAGGGCTCCTACAGGAGCGGAGACAAGGAGATATGCGTCGTTGACCTGCCCGGCATCTATTCGTTTTCGGCATCCTCCCCAGACGAGAAGGTGGCGCGGGAGTTTGTTCTCCGTGAAAAGCCCGATCTGGTCGTGAACATCGTTGACGCGACGAATCTGGAGCGCAATCTCTATCTGACCACGCAGCTCATCGAGATAAAGGCGCCGGTGCTCGTTGCGCTCAACATGATGGACATTGTCCGTCGGCGCAGAATCAGGATAGAGACCGAGCATTTGTCAAGACATCTCGGCTGTCCCGTCGTCCCGATCGCGGCGAGCCGTGGCGAGGGGATGAAGGATCTTCTCGCCGGGATAGACGCCGCCCTCGAGTCACGCGGCATTTCGTCGGCCTGTGTCGAATACGACGAGTCTGTCGAGAGCGCCATCCGGGCGATCTCGGAAAAACTCGCCGGGGTGGCGGAGAAGAATTCAGTTGACCGGCGCTGGCTGTCAATCAAGCTCCTCGAGGGCGACGAGCTCGCCTGGGAAATCGCCGGGGACGCCGCGAAGGAAATCGTAGCGCTGGAAGTGCAGAAGATACACAAGCACATCGGGGAGGATGCCGACATTGCCGTAGCCGACGGCAGGTATGGCTTCATCCACGGGCTTTCGTCCGATGTCATAGACCGCAAGGCCGAGGTCAGCAGAAATATCACCGACACCATAGACAAGGTGGTTCTGAACCGGATCGTCGGCATTCCCCTCTTCCTTGGCATCATGTATCTGATCTTTGTCCTGACGATGAACGCCGGGTCTCCTTTCATAGATTTCTTCGACGGCCTCTGCGGGACGATATTCGTCGAGGGGCTGCGGCATCTGCTCGAGGGCTGGAGTTTTCCGGCCTTTCTCGTGACGCTTCTGGCCGACGGCATCGGAGGTGGCATACAGACCATATCAACTTTTATTCCGCCGATAGGGTTGATATTCCTCTGTCTTTCGATACTGGAGGATTCCGGCTACATGGCGCGTGCGGCGTTTGTGATGGACCGGATGCTCAGGGCCATCGGGCTTCCGGGGAAGGCGTTCATCCCGATGCTTGTGGGGCTGGGATGCAACGTCCCCGGGATCATGGCCACGCGGACGCTGGAGAGTCCGAGGGACAGGGTTCTTTCGATAATGATAAATCCGCTGATATCCTGCGGGGCGAGACTGCCGATATACGCGCTTTTCGCGGCCGTGTTCTTCAAGGAGAGCGCCGGTCTGATGCTCTTCGGCATATACGCCATCGGGGTGGCGCTGGCCATTCTCATGGGCCTGCTCTTCGGCAAAACCATCCTCAAGGGCGATGTCTCGACTTTCGTGATGGAGCTGCCGCCCTACCACCTCCCGACCTTCAGCGGCGTCTACTTCCACACATGGAACAGGCTCAAGGGCTTCATCCTCCGCGCCGGGAGAGTGATTATCCCCGTGGTGATGGTCCTCGGCTTTCTGAACTCGGTCGGCACGGACGGCAGTTTCGGCAACCAGGACTCGCGGAATTCGGTTCTCAGCGCGATTGGAAGGGGGATAACCCCGGTCTTCCGCCCGATGGGGATCAACGACGACAACTGGCCCGCCGCAGTCGGGCTTTTCACCGGGCTTTTCGCCAAGGAGGCCGTGGTCGGGACGCTCAATTCGCTATACACCCAGAACGACGATGCGAAGGATGCCCCGGAACAAGGCGCGACTGCCGAAGGCGGAGAAGCGGAGGATGGCTTCGACTTCTGGGGCGGGATCAAGGACGCGTTCGTGGCGATACCGGCGGGATATTCCGGATTCCTTTCATCGCTCGGCGATCCGCTGGGTGTCAAGGACGCCGCCGAGACGGCGAAAAAAGACGCCGGAGAGGCGGCGGAGGCGCTCGAGGTTGAAAAAGAGACATTCACGGCCATGCGCGAGCGATTTCCAAGCAGAGCCGCGGCATTCGCATATATCCTCTTCATCCTGATATATGCTCCATGCCTCGCCGCGATAGCCGCCGTCTACAGGGAGACGAACCTGAGATGGACGATATTCTCCGTGTCGTATCTGACCGGGCTGGCCTGGGTGGTCGCCACTATTTTCTACCAGGCGAGCAGGATTCCGGTCTCGCCCGGAACCGCGGTGCCGTGGGTGTTCTTGTGCGCCATGGTCCTGGCGGCGTTTGTAGCAGGGCTTAGTAGGAGCCGCAAGGAAATAACTTTGACATTTGGCGGGAGCGCCAGGCCACCGCAGACAAGGAGAGACAAATGAGTTCGCTGAAGCGAATGAATGAGGAACGACGCAGTATCCGGTGGCCTGCCGCCCCGCCCCAAAGGGCTGGCGTTCTTTTGTCCGCTTATCACGCTGTTTGTTCGTTACATATCTTAGATATGCTCCTCGCAAACATCATGATAATCAATCCAAAATTCCAGCCAGCAAATGTAAAAGTTATTTCTTTACGGCTCCTTAAACGGGCGGAGGTGAAATGATGCCGCATCAGCACAGGCATGGACATGGCTGCCCAAAGAGATGTTTATCCCCGGGAGATGGAGCCGCATCAACCAGGCTCAGCGAATGCTGCGAAGGGCAGAAGGCCATCATACGCTCGAATCCCGATCTCAGAACCCTCGAGATGGGGCTCTGCTCCGGTGTCCCAGTCCGCATCATGCGAAACGAGAAGTCCGAGCGCAAGATGCTTCTCTGCCTGCATGGACAGCGATACGTCATCCCGATCGAGATCGCGGAGCAGATATTGGTGAAGCCATGCCCCGCTTCCCAAGGGAAAATGGGTTGATGTTTTAAACTCAACCGTGGAACACTCGCGAGCGTTCCGGCAATATTCTGCATTATCGGGTAAATCTCTGCAAATCGTTTCACCGGCATTTGAAAGGGAGGATATTTGTTGTAGTCTAGC
>DYMC01000006.1 GCA_020721745.1 Lentisphaera sp.
GGTGGAACTGGAGTCCGTCTCGGAGCTTTCCGGCTACGACAAGTTGAAGTATGTCCACAAAAAGGAGGCACAGCTACCGGAGATAAGCGGGAATTTCCCTGTGACGCCAAGTGGCGAAGTTGCGGACCCCGCAAGGGACGGCAAGGAGATCCCCTCAAATCTTGTCGTCCGGGCTGATGCCCTGTAACTCTTCAACTGCTTTTCCCAGCATCATTTTTTCCACCTCTTCCGGGGTGAAATTGCGTTTGAGATGGTCCGAGATGCTGAATCCCGTTCCTGGGACGATGATGTCCGGCTCTATCTCCGAGGCCGGGACGAGGACGAAGAGTCTTTTCAGCGCGTCCTTGTGGGGGATGTCCAGTTCAGGGGAGGAAATGACGAGGGGGCCGAAGAAGACTATGTCAATGTCGAGGGTCCGGGAGGACCATTTTGGATGTTCGGCTGGTCTTCCCGCCTCGATCTCGATTTTTCTGCATGCGCTGTGGAGGGCTTCGACCGAGTTTGTCCATATGCCGGACAGCGCGGCGTTGATGAAGTCCGGTGTTCCTGGTGCGCATCCGACGGCCTTGGTCCGATACAGGCTCGACAGTTTTGTGGATTCCAATCCTTGTTTTTGCAGCTTGTCCACCGCGATGCGGAAATTCCGTTCGACCGGGCCGATGTTCGCCCCGAGCGAAAGCAGTATTTTTTCCGGGATTTTCCCCTTTTCGGCCATGATTTCGACCATGATTTGATTTGGAATATTCGGTATTACACGATATATTAGCGGTTTAAAATTTAAAATCCACCGTTTTTTTCGGCGATGAAAATACTTGTTGTCAACGGGCCCAATCTGCAGCTTCTCGGGAAGAGGAGGCCGGATGTCTATGGGAGGGCGACCTTGAGGGATGTCGAGGCCTCCCTTCGCCGCCGTGCGGAGGAGTTGGATGCGGATCTGGTTTTCTTCCAGAGTTGTGTGGAGGGGGAGCTGGCCGAGCGCATAGGCAATTCGGGGCAGGAAGGTTTCGACGGGATAGTCGTGAATCCGGCGGCCTACACGCACACGAGCGTGGCCATGAGGGATGCTATAGAGGCGTCCGGGCTTCCCGCCGTGGAGGTCCACATCAGCAATGTGCATCGGAGGGAGGATTTCAGGAGGAAGTCGCTGACGGCTCCGGTGTGTGCCGGGCAGATATGCGGGCTGGGGGTGAAGGGATACGAGCTTGCCCTCGAGGCGCTTGCCGACATCATTGGAAGCAAGAGGAAGAGGAAAAAATAAAAACGGGAGACTGAAGATGGACATTGACAAGATCAGGACGATAGTGGAGATGATGTCGGAGCACGACATCAGCGAGTTCAAGATCGAATCGAAGGACAGCAATCTCTGCATAAGGAGGGGCAACGGGACGCATGTGGTGCAGCATGCCGCTCCGGCCGCCGCTCCGGCTCCCCAGCTTGTTGCGCAGGCTCCTGCGGCTCCTGCGGCCGCCCAGCAGGTGCCGGCGGCGGCCCCTGCCGCAGCGGCCCCGAGGAACAGCATAGACGCTCCGATCGTGGGGACCTTCTACAGGGCGCCTTCCCCGGAGGCGCCTCCTTTTGTGAAGGAGGGCGACAAGGTTGGTCCCGACACGGTGGTGTGCATCATCGAGGCGATGAAGGTGATGAACGAGATAAAGGCTGAGAAGAGCGGTGTTGTGAAGGAGATCCTGGCTGAGAACGCCAAGCCTGTCGAATACGGGCAGCCGTTGTTTGTGATAGAATAACCCAGACTGGGACGAGGATATGTTCAAGAAGATACTTGTAGCCAACCGGGGGGAGATAGCGTTGCGGGTAATCCGTGCCTGCAAGGAGCTTGGGATACGCTCCGTGGCGATTCATTCGAGGGCGGACACCAGGAGCCTGCACGTGCATTTTGCGGATGAATCCGTGTGCATTGGGGAGGCCTCGCCGGGGTCCAGCTATCTGCAGATACCCCAGATAATAAGCGCCGCCGAGATCTGCGACGTGGATGCCATACATCCCGGATACGGTTTTCTTGCTGAGAACGCCCATTTTTCCGAGATATGCGAGAGCTGCAACATCAGGTTCATAGGTCCGAGCGCGGCCCAGATAAGATCCATGGGCGACAAGGTGGCGGCGCGTCAGACGATGAAGAAGGCCGGGATTCCGATCACGCCTGGGAGCGAGGGTGCCATATCCGACGAGAAGGAGGCGAAGAAAGTTGCCTCCCAGCTCAAGTATCCGGTGATAATCAAGGCTGCGGCCGGTGGTGGGGGGAAGGGGATGAGGGTTGCGCACAACGAGGCCAGCCTGATACAGGGTTTTCATGCGGCGAAGTCGGAGGCGGAGAAGGCATTTGGCAACGGGGAGGTCTACATAGAGAAATACCTTGACAGGCCCAGGCATATAGAGATGCAGATAATCGCCGATGAATACGGCAACGTCGTGCATCTTGGGGAGAGGGATTGCAGTATACAGCGCAGGCACCAGAAGCTGATAGAGGAGTCGCCGTCGGCCTTCATCACGCCGGATCTGAGGAAGAAGATGGGCGCGGCCGCCGTAAAGGCCGCATCCGCGGTGGGATATTCGAACGCCGGGACCGTGGAGTTCCTGGTTGATTCCCAGAAGAACTTCTATTTCATGGAGATGAACACGAGGATACAGGTGGAGCATCCGGTAACCGAGGAAGTGACCGGCGTGGATCTGGTCAGGGAGCAGATAAACGTCGCCGCCGGCAGGAGGCTGTCGTTCAGGCAGAAGGACATCATCATGAAGGGGCACTCCATCGAGTGCAGGATAAACGCGGAGAATCCCTACAACAACTTTTCCCCCTGCCCCGGGAAGGTGTCTCTGTTCCACCAGCCGGGCGGAAGGGGAGTCAGGGTTGACACCCATGTCTACAGCGGATACTCCATCCCGCCCTACTACGACAGCATGATAGCGAAGCTCATTGTGCATGCGGAGGACCGCGGCAAGGCGATAGCCAAGGCCCAGCGTGCTCTCGACGAGTTCATAGTCGAGGGGGTAGCCACCACCATCCCGTTCAGCCAGTTTGTGCTTTCGTCGAGGGAGTTCACGGATGGCGACTACGACACGGGCTTTATCGAGAACGTGATAAAGGACGGGCGTTTCACGCACAAGCAAGGAGGATGAGGATGATAGACAGGAAGAACAAGGAACAGACCGGCAACATGGGCGGTGCAGTCAAGAGCGACGGGACCGAGATGGGGCAGATAAGGATACACGAGAATGTGATAGCCGCGATCGTGCGAAAGACCGCGTGCGGGGTCAACGGGGTCAGGAGGATAGCCGGAAGCCACTTTGTTGACAATCTCGCGGAGATAATAGGCAGCAGGAGGATGGGCGACAGGGCGATGGCCATAAGGATCGAGGGCAACAGCGTGGCCATCGAGGTGAGGCTGAACCTTGTGTTTGGGGCGCACATACCGACGGTGGCGTCGAGCGTGCAGTCCTCGATAACCGCCGAGGTCGAGAGGATCACGGGGCTCACTGTCACGAGCGTGACGGTCGTCATACAGGAACTAGAGGACTACGAAGCCGAAAGGGGGGAATAGACGATGGATATGGATGCGTTATATCAGTCCGCGTTCGATCTTATATTCAAGGCGGAGGAATCGAATCTGGAGAATTTCAAGCTGGGCTTTGTCGCGGGGGTGCTGGTCTTTGCGATTCTCGCGGTGCTGATCCGCCTGGTCCTTCTCTATCTGTCGCGTGGCGACAGGCGGTCGAGGGGGATCAGGATATCCGGCGACAGCGGCTCGATAGTCATATCTCCCGGAGCGATCTCCGATCTTGTCAAGGGCATAGGCAACGGGATCAAGCATGTTGAGGTGTCGAAGGTGAAGTTGCTCGAGGCCCAGGACAAGTCTCTCTATCTGGAGGTCCACATCGTGATGGCGGGCGGGGAGACGAGATTTGGCGACATCTCCAACGAGTTCCAGAGACAGGTCGTCGAAACGGTCAAGGACAGGTTTGGCGTCCAGTGCATAAAGAGCGTGGCCGTCCACCTTGACAAGATAGTGGACGTGAAGCCTGCGTGATGGGAGAGTCAAAGATACAGGATGCAAGATACAGGATGTTTACCCGCCTCACGCAGTGCGGAGGGTTTACCCGCCCCGCTGAAAGCGCTGGCGGGCAGGATGTGGGATGATGAATCCGGATCATGAAGCCTGTGGTGGAGAGGATTTCATTCTTGCATCGGCCTCGCCGAGGAGGCGTGCGCTTCTTGGCAATTTTCTTTCCTGCGGTTTTTCGGTGGTCTCGCCTGGCTTCGAGGAGATAAACAGCCATCCAAATCCCTGCATAACCCCTGTCTTGAACGCGGAAGGGAAAGGGCTTTCAGTGTCGAAGGAGCATCCTGGAAGCTGGGTGGTCTCGGCGGACACGGTGATAGAGCATTCGGGGCGCATCATTGGCAAGCCGTGTTCGACCGAGGAGGCGGAGGATATGCTGGCGGGATTTTCGGGAGGCTCGCATCTTGTCATCACCGCGGTGGCAATCATGAGGGATGTCTCCGCGACGCGGTGCGTATTTGCGGATGTCACCCGTGTTTTCTTCAGGAAGCTTGGCAGGAGGCAAATACGCGACTACTTCTCGATGGTGTATCCCATGGACAAGGCTGGAGCCTATTCGATAGAGGAGCGGGGCGAGATGCTGATTGACAGGATAATGGGATCGCGCTGGAATGTGGCCGGGCTCCCGCTCGAGAAGCTATCCGAGGCGTTTCATGCGCTCGGGCTGGGCAGCTCGATCAGGAACAAGGTTCCCGAGCCGTCCGGTTTCTGATCTATTCTTATGGAGCCTCCGAGCTCGTTCAGTATGAGAGAGGACACTGGCAGCCCCATCTCGTGCATGTTCTCCTGGCTTGGCGGACAGAAGAGCTTTTCCCTGCGCTCCTTTGCGATGCCGGGGCCGTTGTCGGAGAAGACGAGCCTGACGACTCCCCCCTCCTTTGCCGCCTTCACCTCTATCCAGATGTCGCCCTGCCTGCACTGGAGCAGGGAGCTTCTCGCGAGATTCGCAAACACGTCCTTCAGCAGGGCCGGGTCGGCCTTCGCGGCGATCTTCTCGTCCCCGTCGAACTTGAATGCCGCCTTGCCCTGCGATCCGGCCTCGATGCCGGCCTTGATGGGCGGAAGCAGCTCGACGTGGACCGGGTTGGGTTTTATTTCTCCCGCACAGAAGAGGGTGTTTCTGATTTCCAGTCTCAAGTCCTCCGAGCTGCGCATGGACTTCGCGACCAGGTCGAGCACGAGCTGCTCGGCGCCCTGTTCCTTTATCATGCCGAGGTTGGACATCACCGCGTCGAGATGTTCGGAGGTGGATTTCGAGAGACTACCCATGAGCAGCGGAAGGAGCGCGTGCTTGCTGGAGAAGGCATCGTTGCCCCGTTCCATGCATTCTCCGAGAATGTCGGAAACAGTCATGGAAAGAATGCTGAGGAGTTTATACCACTCGGGGTCGTTCTTGGTCTTGACATCGAAGATGACAATAATGGCGAAGAAATCGTCCTTGCGGAGCGGGAGGAAGTATTTGTCGTCCTTGTGCTTGGTGGTCCTGCACTCCTTCAGGAACGCCGAGTTCTCCTTGAGATAGGACTGCGCATCGTCCTCGCTCATTCCGTTGCAGCAGTGCAAAGTCCACTTGTCGCCGGAGAGGGAGACGGCCATTCCCTTTTCGGAGTCCATGAGGTCGAGGAAGGATTTCAGCGCCGGGATGAATGCGCCGGCCATGGATTTGGCCGATGCCGGGCTTTTCAGCTTGCAGAGGCCTCTTATGATGGCCTCGAGCCATTTCTTCCTGCGTTTCTCGGTCCATTCCAGGTTCCACTTGGCGGTCAGCGAAAGGGCTAGCTGGTATATTTCCTCGGCCTGGAACGGTTTTTTTATGTAGAGGAGCTTTTCCGGGCGTCCGACCTTTTCGGCGATCTGCTTCTGGTCGTGGTCGGCGTAGGCGGTCATTATCACTATCTCGACATCCTTGTCCAGTTCGCGGATTTTTTTTGCGGTCTCCAGGCCGTCCCATCCCGGTGGCATTCTCATGTCGAGGAAGACGAGCGCGTAGGGGTTATTGTTTTGGAGGGACTCCTGGATTTTCGCCGCGGCATCCTGTCCTTGGTTTACGAATTCGACTTCGTAGAGGGAATTTTCGGAGTCGGCGGTGGATGTTTCGGAGTCGGCGGCCTTTCCTCCCATGAGTCTCGCCCTCATCTGCTGGACCAGCGATATCGTCTCGTTGGTCTTCCCTGCCTGAAGGAGCAGCTTTGCGAGTTGCTCGCAAAGATCCTTCTGGTCATCCACTATCAGAATTCGATTGTTCTTCTCCATTGGTTTTTCTCCAGCGAGATGTTCGGTCCGCACCAAAAGCCTCCACTAAAAATACACTGGGCGCTGAACTTATCAAGCGCCGCAATCGAAAAGTAGGACGATCCAAGGTAATTGCAAAATTGCCGACGGAACGCCCCGGAGGCGTCCCGATGCCCTATCGGGACCGGGATTTCGCAACTTACGCGCTCGGGGCTTAAGAGCCAGCCATAAGGCTGGCGATCCTCCAAAGGGCAATTTTGCAATTGGCCCAGTATCTGTGGAGGCGCATTTTTGCGAAGACCGGATCCCACAGCGAAAAGTTATTCCCAGTTAATGAGTTATAAAAAAAACACAAGATATAGTGTATTCGAAGTTTGAAACCACTACAAGATGTGTTAAAGTCCAGCTAGCAACATCGGGGCAAGGCCACCCGCCGCCCGGCGTTCGAAGCAAGAAAATGAAAGCCTTTGAATTGGAGGGACTTTGATGTCTCTGAAAGCTCCGTTCAGCAAGATCAAGAAACGCGACGGCAGGATCGTCGAATTCAATCCGGAGAGGATAACCATAGCGGCCGGCAAGGCACTGAGGGCGGCGGAGACCTTCAACGAAAAGCTCGCCCTGACGATCTGCCGGGATGTGCTCAAGGCGTTGTCGGATCTCCACGTGGACGACGAGGTTCCGGACATAGAGCTTGTGCAGGACCTCGTCGAGACGGCCTTCGTGAAGAGAGGCCTGACGAAGGCGGCGAAGGCCTACATCCTCTACCGCGCGCAGAGGGAGAAGGTCCGCGAGGGAAAGAAGATAATGATGGATGTCCAGGATCTGGTCTCGTCCTACATAGACCAGAACGACTGGCGCGTGAACGAGAATTCGAATTCCGGATACTCCTACGCCAGCCTTCTGAACCATGTGAGCGGCTCGGTTGTGGCGCAATACACGCTTGCAAACGTCTATCCGAAGGAGATCGCCGACGCGCACAGGGGCGGGGACTTCCATCTGCACGATCTCTCCTGCGGGATAGTCGGCTACTGCGCCGGCTGGAGTCTGCGCCAGCTTCTGACCGAGGGGTTCAAGGGCTGCGAAGGCAGGGCGAGCGCGGGACCGGCGAAGCACTTGGACACGGCACTGGGCCAGATAGTCAATTTCATGTGCACACTCCAGACGGAATGGGCTGGTGCGCAGGCTTTCAATTCGTTTGACACGATGCTTGCTCCGTTCGTCAGGGAGGACAAGCTCGAGTATGACGAGATAAAGCAGAACATACAGCAGTTCATATTCGGTCTCAACATCGCAAGCAGGTGGGGGCAGACTCCGTTCACGAACCTTACTTTCGACTGGGTTGTTCCCGAGGACCTGAAGAACTCGCCTGTGATCCATGCGGGCAGGCTGCACGACAGCAAGGTATACGGAGACTACCAGCACGAGATGGATCTGATAAACAAGGCGTTTCTGGATGTGATGATGCATGGCGACAAGGATGGGCGCATCTTCACGTTCCCGATTCCGACATACAACATCACCAGCGACTTCGACTGGTGCAGCGAGAACGCGCGGCTTCTTTTCAAGGTTACGGGCAAATACGGCCTCCCCTACTTCCAGAACTTCATAAAGAGCTCGCTGAAGCCGGGGGACGTGAGGAGCATGTGCTGCCGCCTGCAGATGGACATCCGGGAGCTCCGCAACAAGACTGGCGGTCTCTTCGGGGCGGGAGAACAGACCGGCTCGATAGGGGTGGTGACCATAAACATGCCTCGCATCGGGTATCTTTCGAAGACGGAGCCCGAATTCTTCGGACGGCTCGGGAATCTGATGGACATGGGCAAGGACTCCCTCGAGATAAAGAGGAAGATAGTTCAGCGCCATCTGGATGGCAATCTCCTGCCATACACCAAGACCTATCTGGGCACGCTGAAGAACCATTTCAGCACCATCGGCCTGGTGGGGCTCAACGAGGCGTGCCTCAATTTCATCGGATCGTCCATTGGCGACCAGGAGGGGCAGCATTTCGCCCTGCGGGTGCTCGACTTCATGAGGGAAAGGATATCGCAGTATCAGGTGGATACCGGGCACATCTACAATCTCGAGGCCACGCCGGCGGAGGGCACCAGCTACCGTCTGGCGAGGATAGACAAGCAGAAGTTCCCGGAGATAATATGCGCCGGGGACAAGGATCCATACTACACGAACTCCTCGATGCTGCCGGTGGGATACACCGACGACATATTCCACGCCTTGGACCTGCAGGAGGAACTGCAGTCGAAATATACCGGGGGGACCGTCTTCCACTGCTTCCTCGGCGAGAAGATAGACGACGAAGTGCAGACCGCCGCCCTGGTGAAGAAGATGGCGGAGAACTACAGAATACCGTATTTCACCATAACGCCGACCTTCAGCATATGTCCGGTGCATGGATACATCGCGGGCGAGCATCATGAATGTCCGATGGAAAAGGATCAGGCTGCGGAGACCAAGCTGAAGATGGTCGCCGCTGTATGAACGGGGATTGGGCCTGGATTGGCTGAAAGGCCAGAAAGGCATTTGAGAATAAAACATGAACAAGCAGCCGAACTGCGGTTCGCAAAGCCACCCGCGGGTCGCATGGAGGCGAAAGAAGCCCATAGGGGGAGGAGAAGAAAATGTCGAAGTGTGGAATGAAGACGGAAGTGTACACGAGGGTCTGCGGGTACCACAGGCCGGTGAAGAACTGGAACCGTGGCAAGCAGGAGGAATTCAAGGAGAGGAAGGTCTATGACCCGAATTCCTCCGAGAGAAAGGTAAAGGTGGCCTGACCCTGGCCGGATCGGACAGCCCTGCGGTGGAATCCCTCCTGAATCTCCCGCCGCAGGGCTCATCTTTTGTAAGAATTCAGCACCTGGCTCTTCTACGGAGGGCTGCGGATAAGCCCGCCGGCACTGCGTGTGGCGGGTAAACATCCTGTATCCTGAATCTTGGATCTTGCATCATGATAATAAAGGGACTTGACAAATTTTCGCTGATAGACTATCCGGGCAAAATAGCGGCCATAGTCTTCGTGTCCGGATGCAATTTCAGGTGCCCCTACTGCCACAATCCGCATCTTGTGATCGAAGGTTCCGCCCAGCCGAGAATATCCGAAAGGGCAGTTCTGGAGTTCCTGGACTCGAGGAAGGGCCGGATAGACGGGGTCGTCGTGAGCGGCGGGGAGCCGACCTTGCAGAAAAACCTCCCGGTATTCCTCGGGAAGGTCAAGGCGAGGGGCTATATGGCGAAGGTGGACACGAACGGGTCCCGCCCGGAAAGGCTCGCGGAGCTCATCGAGGCCGGCCTGCTCGATGCCGTTGGAATTGACTACAAGGCTCCGGTGGGCAGATACAACGACGTGGCGAAATCGAGGGAGGACGACGTTGGCAAAAAGGTGTCGGAAAGCATCAGGCTATGCGTCGAGAAGGGAAGGCTCCTCGAATTGAAGACGACCGTCCACAGAAGACTTCTCTCGCACGAAGACCTCCTGCAAATGCGCCGCGAACTCGACGCCCTTGGGGCGGAAAAATGGATACTCCAGCAGTTCCACCATGCGGAGACCATAGATGGCTCCATCAACGACGAGGAGAGCTACTCCGATGCGGAGCTTGCGAATTTCGCAAAGAGCATGCACGGGACGAGGGCCCGGGGCATAAAGGGCATCTTCTTCGAGTGATTATCTTCCGCGCACTGGCATATCACTGCTGGGGCCGTCCGAGAAACTGGATGAATGCCTTCTTGTATCTGGTCTCGTCCTCCTTGGACATGGACTTCTTGAGAAGCTCCTGATGGTTCTTTATCGAGGCCTCGGCCTTCTCCACCAGGTTCTTCGCGCATTCGAAGACCTTCGATTCGCTCTCGGCGAAAGTAGTGTCCTCGTCCTTCATCTGCTCGACCGCTTTTTTGCCGATGAAGCCGCTTATTGCAGCCTTCTCCAGCTTGAATATTATCTGATGGTTGCAGAGCGCAAGTGCGGTCTGGATCGTGTCGGCCAGCAGCAGCATGTAGTGGTTCAGCGGGCTGTCCAGATGCTTCTCCTTGTTCCTGAACCCGTCGCCGAATAAAATCTGCCTGCCGGTCTCTATGCCCGAGACAAGGGAGAAGAGGGCCTCCTCGTATCTGGCGCTTCTGGCCCCCGGCTCCAGCGAGGCTATTTCCTGTTTCAGCGAGCATATGGCTCTCTCGTACAGGGCGTCCCGTTTCCCGAGCAGTGCCGGGGTGTTGATTACCGCCAGGCTGTCCGATGAGATATCCTTGTTTTGTGGCCTGCCGAGCGAAAGCAGGTTTATGGTCTTCTTTATCCTGTGGAGTATCTGCGTGTCCTTCGTCTTCGGCATTGGTCTTCTCCTGTCATTGGGGCTTTGGTGTCTTCCCGAGCAGCGCCATCACCAGCTTGAGGTCCTCCCAGACCGTCTTCTTCGCGGGGGGATTCCTCAGGAGGAAGGCGGGATGGTATGTGGGCATGGTGCTGATGCCCTCGATCCGCTGCCATTTGCCTCGCACTTCGTTGATGCCTTTCACCCCCAGGAGGAATCTTGCCGGTGTCGCGCCCAGGAGGACTATCGCCTTGGGCCGTATCAGCGCAATCTGCTTCATCAGATAGGGCATGCAGGCATCGGCCTCGTCTCTTTCGGGAACCCTGTTCTCCGGCGGACGGCATTTGACGATGTTGCCTATGTAGACATCCTCGCGCCTGAACTGCATCGCCGATATCATCTTGTCGAGTAGTTGTCCGGCCCGCCCCACGAACGGGCGGCCCTGCAGATCCTCGTCCCTCCCCGGCCCCTCGCCGATGAACATGAGTTCGGCGTTCAGGCTGCCCTCTCCGAAGACGAAATTCTTCCGGGTCGCGCCGAGTCTGCATGCCATGCACGAGCATATCTTCTGGCGGAGCGTCTCCAGGCTGTCCGAATTCTCCCAGCCCGGGGGATGGGCGGCACCGCGGATTTGGTGGATTGATCTCATTTGTGGCTCCTTGATCTGTGGTTCATATCTGGGCGGGGGAGGGCCGGGCCTGGAAAACTTGCCGCCTTGACCGGGATATTCCATCGTGGCGCTGTCGTTCCGGAGAGATAGAAATCTTCTTCTGGTCTCCTCCGAAAGCTCCACATACTGGCTGCTGACAGACAAGTCGCGCAGAAATTCCCCGACCTCGTGCAGAATTTGCTTTCTTCCCATTGATATGCCCGTTTTTCCGTTTATATTACACTGCATTCGCGCTTCTTCAACCCGGTTCGGGTCCCGCGCGGAGTTTTGCAGTAGGCTCGCTCAACAAAAGGAGGCTCTCCGGTGTCGCCGTTCCGAATTCGCATATGTCTTTTCTCCGTATTCGTTTTCATCCTTCCGTCATTGCTCTTCGCGTCGTCGGCGCTGAACGAGATCGCCGCATATGCAGACGATTCGATAGACAAGTTGGTAAGGCGCGCCTACGAGTATTTCAATCTGGAGGAGTTCGAGTCGTGGAGAGTGGCCTTCTTTGTGCTTGGACTTGTCGCCACGATTCTGGTGGCCAAGCTCCTGGCATGGTTCATTGGGAAGAAGCTGGCCGGGTTCATACGCCGGACCGAGACACTCGTGGACGATCTGGTGCTGGAGGCGCTTGGCAGGCCTGCGGCGCTGGCGGTGCTGAGCGCGGGGCTGTATTTGAGCGCGATTCCGCTCTTTCTGCTTTTCTCCGACAACGCCAGGCTCGTGTTCGGGAGGATATGCCTGGCCTCCTTCGCATCCTCGATAGCGTGGGCCATATACAGGCTGGTGGCCGTCCTGGACCATGTCCTCCACCGTCTGGCGCAGAGGAGCGACAACAGCCTCGACGACATGATAGTGGCGGCCATACGCAGGACGCTGAAGGTCGCCATATTCCTTCTCTCGGCGATGTTCATCGGCCAGAACATACTGCATCTGAACATAACCGCGCTGCTTGCCGGCGCCGGGGTGGCGGGCCTCGCAATAGCCTTTGCGGCGCAGGACACGATAGCGAACTTCTTCGGTTCCGTGATGATACTGCTGGACCGTCCGTTCAAACTTGGAGACCGTGTGATGATCTCCGGCACCGACGGTATCGTGGAGAACATCGGCTTCAGGAGCACCAAGATAAGGACTCTCGGGGGGCACCTTGTGACCGTCCCGAACAAGAAGATAGCCGACAGCGAGATAGAGAACATATCCGGGCGTCCGCACATCAAGCACAGCATCAATCTGACGGTCACATACGACACAAGCCCGGAGAAGGTGGAAAGGGCCGTGGCGATCCTGCACGAGATATTCGACGGGCATGAATGCTCGGAGCAGGATTTTCCTCCGAGGATATACTTCGTTTCGTTCGGCGACTGGGCGCTGAACATAAGCGCGACATGCTGGTATCATTCCCCGGACTACTGGAAGTTCCAGGAGTGGGTGCACAGGAGCAACATCGAGATTCTCAGGCGCTTCAACAAGGAAGGCATCGAGTTCGCCTTCCCGACGAACACAACTTTCATGGCCGGAGATCCCAGGCGCAGGCCGGAGCTTGCAGTTTTCAATGCCGGGATCCCAAAAACGGAGGCTTCAATTGGCGGGAATAGCTGAAAATCTGGGTGCAGTCCTCTCGCGTATCAAAGATGCCGCTTCGAGGGCGTGCAGGAAACCTGGCGATGTGAAGCTGCTTGCGGTCAGCAAGAATTTTCCGCCGGAGGCAGTGGCCGAGGCGTCCGCGTGCGGGCAGAGGCTCTTCGGCGAAAACCGCGTCCAGGAATTGGAGTCCAAGCGTTCCGCGCTGGACAATCCGTCTCTCGAATGGCATATGATTGGGCATCTGCAGTCCAACAAGGCATCGCGCGCCGCGAGAATCTCCGACTGCATACACTCCATAGACAGCCTGGATCTTATGTGCAGGGTTGAAAAGGCCTGTGCGGCGGAAGGCAGGCGCATCAAGTTCCTCCTGGAGTTCAATGTCTCAGAGGAGGAAAGCAAGTTTGGAATACGCGGAAAAGACGACCTGCTCCGCATCTGCGACCAGACGCCAGCCCTGGTCCACGCGGAGTTCGCCGGGCTCATGACCATGACCCCGCTGTCCGCGTCGGAAGACGAGCAGAGGCGGATATTCTCCTCCCTGAGGATGCTCTCCGAGGAGATAAGGCTGCGCCTCTCTCTTCCTTCCATCGAGCTTTCGATGGGCATGAGCTCCGACTTCGAGGCGGCGATCCGGGAAGGCTCCACCATCGTCAGGATAGGCACCGCGATTTTCGGCGGAAGAAAATAAATTTTTTGTCTTCTCCACTTGATTTTTGAATATCATGGGGAAGATTACTGGCCTGTTTCTTTTTCGAAGAACCTAAATCAAAATGCACAACAAAACAAAAACCGGAGGTTGCTGATGTCATCATCATTGGCAGACAAAGTGAAGGAAATCGTGGTCAAGCAGCTGGGCGTTTCGCCCGAGCAGGTCACCGAATCGGCGAAGTTCATAGATGACCTCGGAGCTGATTCCCTCGACCTCGTCGAACTGGTCATGGCCCTCGAAGAGGAATTCGGAGCCGAGATCCCGGACCAGGATGCCGAAAAGCTCACCACGGTCGGTGATGCCGTCAAGTACATAGAAGGGAACTGCCAGAAGTAAGGGCGGACAGGTTTGCCTTTCACATTAGCGGGGATGAAAATCCCCGTTTTTGCTGTAGGACTGTTTCGCCAGGAGAGGTTCGCGATGGATCGTAGAGTCGTCATAACAGGCATGGGCGCCATATCCTGCGTTGGCAACAGTGTCGCAAGCACGTGGGACGCTCTTGTGAACGGGAGATGCGGGATCGGCAAAGTATCCAGATTCGATGCATCGAGATACAAGACACAGGTGGCCGGAGAGGTCAAAAACTTCGACCCCTCGAAATACATGTCCGAAAAGGAGGCCCGCAGGCTGGATCTCTTCTGCCACTACGCCATAGCCGCCTCCGACGAGGCCATGGCGATGGCGGGCATCGCGAAGGATCTCTCCGGACTGGTTCCGGAGAGAGTCGGCGTCCTAGTCGGCAGCGGAATCGGCGGTCTCAAGACACTTGAGGACCAGAGCTCCCTTCTCCTTTCCCGCGGCCCCGAGAAAACCTCGCCGCTCCTGATTCCAATGATGATAGGGGACATGGCCGCAGGCTCCATCTCGATGCGCTACGGCGCGAAAGGACCGAACTTCGGTATAGTGACGGCCTGCGCAACGGCATGCCATTCCATAGGCGAGGCCTCCTGGATCATCAGGCGCGGCGACGCGGACGTGATGATATGCGGGGGCGCCGAGGCCACGATAGTGCCAATAGGCTTCGCGGGATTCTGCTCGATGAAGGCGATGAGCACAAGAAACTCCGAGCCGGAGAGGGCGAGCAGGCCTTTCGACGCCGAAAGAGACGGCTTCGTGATGTCCGAAGGATCCGGCATCCTCATAATCGAGGACTACGATCATGCCAGGAAACGCGGTGCGAATATCGTCGCGGAGCTGGCCGGATACGGCGCGACGGCGGATGCATACCACATAACTTCCCCGGCGCCAGATGGTTCCGGCGCTGCGAACGCCATAAGAACAGCCATGGGACATGCGAAACTCAATCCCGAGGACATATCCTACATCAACGCGCACGGGACCAGCACTCAGCTTAACGACAAATACGAGACCATGTCCATAAAGAGAGTTTTCGGAGACAAGATCGGCGGTGTATCCATAAGCAGCACGAAGGGCACCATGGGGCATTCTCTCGGCGCCGCCGGCGGAATAGAGACCATAGCATGCGCGATGGCGATCAAGACGGGGATAATCCCTCCCACAATCAACTACGAGAACCCGGATCCGGAATGCGATCTGGACTGCACCCCAAACCAGGCCAGAACCCGTGAAGTCAGGACTGCGATAAACGTCAATCTCGGCTTTGGCGGCCACAACGCGGCTGTTGTCTTGAAAAAATTGGACTTTTGACCGGCAAATGCTATATTGCCCGGAGTAATAAATAAACGACGATGGAGGTATCAGCCATGAAGAGAATTTTCCCGATGGTAGGAATCGCATTGGCATTCGTCATTTTGCAGGGTTGCGGCACAGCGGAGCTCGAAAGGACGCCATACGGACAGGACGAAGTCCGCTGGGAGGGCTTCATAAAGAGCAATTACACCGGCTGGGATTCTCCGCAGTCGGTTCCTCCCTCGGCCATGGACGAGCCGCTCTCCTCAGCCGACCTGCCGGCTCTGCCGCCACTGCCCGAAATCTCGACGGTTCCAGTCCCGCCTCCACCAGCCCCCGCAGAGACTTACACGGTCTCGAAAGGCGACACACTCTGGAGCATATCGAAGAAGTTCTACGGAAAGGGCGGGAACTGGCAGGTCATTCTCGACGCAAACAAGGACAAACTGCCCGATCCCAACAAGCTAAAGGCCGGAACTGTCATCAGCATCCCGCCTAAACCCTGATGATTTCGGGGCGCAATGGATCCTGCTGGTCTGATCCTGCGGGATGCATGGCTTGAAGAGGAAGTAAATATTCACCGGACCCCCGTCATTCTTGAGACGTTGCAAAGCTTGCCCGCATCTCTCCACAGGAGGGCCGGCGAGCTCACGTCTTCAGTGAGTATTTACCCTTTGCGTTTTCCGGAGGTGGAGCTTCAGTGAAAGAACATGCCTCAGCGACCAAACACGAGAGTGTTTTCGACGTGGGCGGGCCGGAGGCCCTGCAGTCTCTCCTGGCATCGAACGCAACGGCGAACTTGGCCTGCATCGAGAAGGCGTTCGGCGTCAGGATCAACTCGCGCGACTCCCGCATCAGGATAAGCAGCGGAGATCCCACCTCGCTCAGACGCGCGTCGGACTTCCTCAACGAACTTCTCGTGATAAGAAGCTCCATCAAGGGAGCTGTCGGCCAGGATATCTTCAACAGGCTGCTGAAGGCATTCACTTCCTCCGGGGCGTCCGAGATCAGGTCCTTCTTCGCGGAACGCATAAAGGTCGGCAGAAAAAAGGAGGAGATCATCCCGAGGACGCCACGCCAGCTGGAATACATGAGGAGCATACGCCAGAAGGACATCGTATTCGGGATAGGCCCGGCCGGGACGGGGAAGACATATCTGGCCATGGCGATGGCCGTCTCCGAATTCCTGGCGGGAGGATTCTCCAGGATAATCCTCACCAGACCCGCGAGAGAGGCGGGGGAGAACCTCGGCTTTCTGCCGGGAACCCTGGAGGAGAAAATAATGCCCTATCTCAGGCCCCTCTACGACGCCCTATACGACATGCTGGAGTTCGACGAGGTGGCCAGGCTGATGGAGAAGAGGATCGTAGAGGTCGCCCCCCTCGCTTTTATGCGCGGAAGGACGCTCAACCACTCATTCATCATCCTCGACGAGGCGCAGAACACCAGCAGGGAGCAGATGCTCATGTTTCTGACCAGGCTTGGGTTCGGTTCCAAATGCGTCATAACGGGAGACCCCAGCCAGACCGATCTGGAGAAGAACAAGGCCCCGGGATTGGCGGACGCTATCAAGACACTGGCGGACGTGCCCGAAATCTCATTCGTCAAATTCTCCTCCAAAGATGTTGTCAGGCACCACCTCGTTGAGAAGATCATAGACGCATACAGCAGGGATGAAGAAATCCGCCACCGGTCGAAAAGATGAACCCTTTGAGAAAAATACTCGGCCTGCCCGCCATCCGCGGAAACAACAAGCCGCGGACAGGCTCGCCAACCGAATTGATAGACAAGATGGATTCCTCCGTCTCGCTGCGATGCTTCATACTCTTCGCAGTGTGGCTTGCATCCGCGGCCGCCATAGTCATGCCATTCAAAAACAGGACGGAAATACTCATCAAGAACCAGAGGGCGCCGTCAAGCATTTTCGCCGACTGCGATTTTTCATACACCGACGACAGGATGACGGAAATGGCAAGAAGACAGGCCGAGGAGGGGGAACCGGCCATTTTCAGGATAGACGCGCAGATATCGGAAAGCGTCATCGCAAGACTCAGAGATGCCTTCGAGAATGAAAAGACAAGGAAGGACAATCCCCCGGAACAGGACGGCAATCAACCGGCTCCCGGAAGCCAGACGCCCCCGCTCCAGTCCGACGAAGCCCTCGAATTGTTTCTCAAGGAAACGGGCTCCGTCCTCGACGACGGTGTAGTGAACGCGTCGGAAAAGGAATTGAGAAAGGGCGAACGGCTCAGGATAATGGACGACAAGCAGAGACTCAGAAAAAGCGTCCTCAGGATAGAATCGGTTCCAAGCCCGTCGGAGGCGGCCGAAGAGGCGGCCCTGCGAATCTCGCAGAAATATTCCCCGGAAAACAGAAGCAGAGTCCAGAACGCAGCCGCCATGCTCCTCGGGCGTATCATGACGGGAAACCTTGTCTACGACGAGGAGGAGACCCTGCGACGGCGCAGAGGCGCGGCGGAGCAGGTCGGGCCGGTCCGCATAGATATCAGGAAGGGGGAGATGCTGATGGAGAAGGACAAGGTTGTGGACGAGAGCACCCTGCGCAAATACGAGGCCTATGTGGCGGAGAAGGAAAGGCTGCTGGGCATGCGCAGATTCTGGAGGCAGACAATAGTGGGCTCCCTCCTTGCCGCCATACTCCTGGCTCTGGCCGGAACATACATGTTCCATATACACCCCGATGTCGTCCGTAGCAACAAGCAGATAGGCATGATCGCGTCGGTGGCGGTCATAAACATAGCCCTCAACACCGCATCCCTCAGGCTCTTCTCCACATTGTCCCCCGTCCACAACCTGCCGCCGGAAATCGCGGCCACCATGCTTCCGCTGGCCGTCTCGTCGGTTATACTCTCGGTCCTGGCCGGCCTCAGAGTCGCTCTCTACACCGGCCTCTTCGTCTCTCTGGTAACCGCCATCCAGATGGACAACTCCTTCTTCGTGGTCCTCAACGGGATGATCATAAGCGTCGTCTCCGGCTTCGCCGTCCGCTTCGCGAAGAACTACCGCGACTATTTCATAAAGTGCCTGCTCGCCGTCGCCATCACGATGCCGGCTATGGATCTGCTTAGAATGGCCGGCATGGGGCGGCCACCGGACATGATGCTGAAATCCATGGCTGCGGGCCTGGCCGGCGGGGTCTTCATCGCCATTCTCTGCATAGGCCTGCTCTTCTTCGTGGAGACTGTCTTCAGGGCCTACTCGAACATGAGCCTGCTCGGATTCTGCGACTATAATCACCCGCTACTGAAGATGATGCAGATGGAGGCACCGGGAACCTACCACCACAGCCTCCTCGTGTCAACCCTGGCCGAACAGGCCGCAAGGGAGATCGGGGCAAACCCAATACAGGCAAGGGTCGGGGCGCTCTTCCACGACATAGGCAAAATATTCAAGCCCGAATACTTCACGGAGAACAACCTCGACGGACACAACATGCACGAGGATCTCAGCCCCAGGATGAGCTCGATAGTCATACTGAACCATGTGAAGGAAGGTGTCGAGCTTGCGCTCAAGCACAAGCTGCCGAAAATCGTCAGGGAATGCATAGAGCAGCACCACGGCAAAGACATGATTTCATTCTTCTTCAAGAGGGCGGTGGACAGCAGCAATGACGGCGGAGACTCCGTCCACGAGTGGGACTACAGATACCCGGGCCCGCTGCCCCGCTCCAAGGAGACCGCCATCGTGGCATTGGCGGACAGCGCCGAGGCCGCCTCCCGATCCCTCGAGAAGCCAACCCCGTCCAAGATAGATGCCATAGTATGGGAAATCATGAGGAATAAGATACGCGACGGACAGCTCGACGACGCCGACATAACAATGAGAGAGCTCGCCACCATAAGAAAAAGCTTCACCAAAACAATAACAACCATGATGCACGGGAGGATATCGTATCCAAAGGACAACAAACAAGACGAGGAAACTGATCTTTTCCAAGGGGCTCTGCACAAGGACACTAGGCAGACGCAGTGAGCCGCTCTTCAGGAAATGCTGCGCGCTGGCCGTCGAGATCGCAGGAGTGCCGGGAACGGGGCCGGTCCAGGTCTCCTTCGCCACCAGAAGCCAGATGAGACGGATAAAGAGACAGTTCTGGGGAATAGATGCCGACACCGACGTGGTCTCGTTCGGATATCCCGACCGGAACGGGGGGCTGTCCGCCGAGATAATCCTATGCCCCGGCGTGGCCCGGGACCGGGCTCCGGAATTCGGCAACAGTTTCTTCAGGGAGCTCCTGCTCTACGCCGTCCACGGCATCCTCCACGTCTGCGGGGAGGATGACTCGGACGAAAGGGAATCGAGGAGAATGAGAAGACGCGAGACGCAAATAATGAAGGCCATCGAATCCAGACTGGGCGCATTCGAAGTGCATGGGGACATCCGATGAATGGCATATTCGAATTCAGCGCCGTCCTCGTTGTCTTCCTCTGGAGCGTGTCCGTCTGGAGCGCACTGCTCTCGCTAAGCCCGGGAAGGACGAGAAAAGTCGAGGAACTCGACAGAAACCTTGCCGCGTCCCTCGAAAAATGGCTCGAACTCAGGAGGGAGCACGAGATAATACTCCGCTTCATCATATTCTTCACCGCAGGCGTGATAACCGTGCATGGATTCATGTTCTACAGGGGAATATTCGAGCATTCCTCCCCCTATCTAATAGCGCTTCTGTCGTCGGCATCCACCTTCCTGCTCCTGCTCGCAACCGAAATATCCGCGGGAACTCTAGGATACTTCATGGATCTCGCCGTCCTCAGAATCAGCATGCCCATCCTCTCGATCCTGCGCGGCAGCCTCTTCCTCCCGGTAGTCGCAAGCGTCATGGCTGTCAGACGCGGGATAGACAGCCTGAAGAACTCCTCGGACAGCGCAAGCAGGATCGTCAGCGCGGAGGACGAGATACTCTCCCTCGTGGAAAGCGGCGGAAATCCCGGACAGGACATCGAGGAGTCCGAAAAAAAGATGATAAAGGGCGTCTTCAACCTCGACGACAAGCTCACAAGGGAGATCATGACCCCGCGAGTGGACATACTCGCAATCCCGTCCTCCACAGACACCATGGAGGCAAGGCGCAAAATCATCGAGACCGGACACAGCAGGATGCCAGTCTACGACGGCAGTGTGGACAGGATCGCCGGAATCCTCTACGCCAAGGATCTTCTGGACGAAAAGGCTATGGCAGGGAAAAAAGCGCTGGACCTGGCCAGACCTCCCCTCTTCGTCCCGGAAAACAAAAGCGTCATGGAGCTCCTCGAGGACTTCAAGCGCAAGTCCAACCACTTCGCAGTTGTGGTGGACGAATACGGAGGAACGGCAGGAATAGTCACCTTCGAGGACGTAATCGAACAGATCGTCGGAGAAATCGGGGACGAATACGACACTCAGGAGGACATCCTCCCGGACAACACACGCCTCCCGGACGGCTCCGTGCTCTTCGACGGAAGGGCGCTCATATCGGAGGCAAACGCCATGCTTGACGCAAACATCGAGGAATACGACGGAATAGACACTGTCGGAGGGCACATATCGGCAAAACTAGGAAGAATCCCGGAGCAGGGAGAGAAATTCGACTTGAATAATTCCCTGCAGGCCACAATATTGAAGGCCGACAAAAGAAAAATTCTCAGGCTCAAGATAAGCAGGAAGCAATGAACCAGACCGAAAACATCGAAGAGGACAAGTCCAGCTTCAAGGACATCCGAAACAAGATAATCACGGGCATATTCGTACTCATACCAGTGGGCGTGACCACCTGGATCAGCATCATCGTGTTCGTCTTCGTCACCAACTGGGCCAAGACTATCATAGACACCACTCCAATCCCGGACACCTACAAGAGTTCCAACGCCTTCATCTTCATGGTCCGCTTCCTCTCCCTCTTCATCCTGCTGGCCTTCCTATACTCTGTCGGGCACATCGCCAAATACGCCGCAGGGAAGAAGATGATTTCCTTCGCCGACAGGCTCATGATGAACGTCCCCATGCTCAAGACGGTCTACTCGACCATATCACAGATAATGGACACCATCAAGTCCAGCAAGGCCGGTATGTTTTCCAAGGCCGTGATGTTCGAATACCCCAGAAAAGGAATATACTCCATAGGATTCGTCACAAGCATGGATGTCCCGGACAGAATCTCGTCCAGGACAGGAAAAAACGTGATATCCGTCTTCCTGCCCACCACGCCAAATCCAACATCCGGGTTCTTCCTCCTCGTCCCGAAAGAGGACTGCATCTTCCTCGACATAGGCATTGACGACGCCATGAAGATCGTCATAAGCGGCGGCGCCCTGCAGCCGAAAAACCTGCTGGCATCCACAAAACCGAAAACAACAAACGGAGAGAACAATGGACAAAGTATCCCTGCCAATAACCCTTGAGAGAGACATAGTCTTCTTCGACCTAGAGACCACGGGAAAAAGCGCATACAACGACAGGATTGTCGAGATTTCCGCCGCAAAAATAAGCCCCGATGGCTCCATGGAGGTGAAGACCAGGCGTGTGAATCCGGGCATCCCCATCCCGGCGGCGGCCACCGCGATACACGGCATACGCAACGAGGATGTCGCAAACGAGCCGCCGTTCAAGGCCATGGCCACATCCCTCTTCAAGTTCTTCGAGAACTGCGACATCGGCGGATACAACGCGGTCCGCTTCGACATACCTGTCCTGATCGAGGAGTTCAAAAGGGCCGGAATATCGTCATTCTCATTGGAGGGAAGAAGAATTATAGATCCCCAGATCATCTTCCACAAAATGGAGCCCAGGGACCTCGGCGCAGCCCTCAAGTTCTACTGCGGAAGGCAACTAGAGGGCGCGCATGGCGCCGAGGCCGACATACGCGCAACCGTGGACGTGTTCATAGGACAGCTTGGAAGATATCCAGACCTGCCCAGGACCCTCGACGAAATCGCCAAGTTCTGCTCCTACAGGGACGAAAGCTGGATAGATGCCGAAGGGAAATTCGCATGGATTGACGACGAGGCCGCAGTGAACTTCGGCAAGAAGCAGGGGACACTTCTCAGGAAGATTGCGCAGAACGAACCCGACTTCCTCAAATGGATGACCAACGCATCCTTCTCCGACGAAGTCAAGAGGATCGCAAAAGACGCGATAATTGGAAAATTCCCACAGAGGAAAAAATGAAAGGACGCATAAAAACCCTTGTCAAACTTCTAGAGGACGACGACATCCAGACATCCGCGCACGCCATGTCCGAAATACTGAGCAAAGACCGCGTCGCATGGAGAGTCATCGGAAGCCTGCAGGAAAGCAGCAGCGGCATCATAAGGAAGAAGGCGCACCAGATGCAGTTCGCCGCCGCCTCGCGCGCACGCAGAAAAAAGCTCGCCGCCAGAATGACACAGAGAAACCTCAACCTCCTCAAGGGGCTCGTCGAACTCCATCTGCAGTGGTTCGACGAGGACTCGGAGGAATACGTCGTCGGAGAATGGACGCGCTTCAAGGACCTCTCGCGGAACTGGGACGCAAACAGCATCGAGAACCTCTCCGAGATGATGACCAACCTCGGCATCGAGACCACTCCATTCGGAGACCTCGAATGCGTGGACTACTGCGTCGGGGAGATCTCCGCCACCGGAAGAGGCGCCGACTTCATGCTATGCGCAATGGCCAGAATGCTTTCCAGAGAGCAGGGATGGGATCCCTCGATAGTCGCCACCGACGCCGGTTTCTGCATATTCGACGAAAAACGGCGAGTCGGGCTCTTCCCGGCAAAGGAATGGGCATGTGCAA
Organism: Lentisphaera sp.; assembly: GCA_020721745.1. Lineage (GTDB taxonomy): Bacteria > Verrucomicrobiota > Lentisphaeria > Victivallales > GWF2-50-93 > DYMC01. The sequence goes on from DYMC01000006.1 coordinate 22,984, forward strand.
AATGCCAGATAAACGACAAGATAAGACGATGGAGCGACTCCATGCTGCTCAACCTTGCCGCCTCCTCGATGTTCTTCTGCTCGATAGTCGGCGGGCAGATCCGATATTCGTACATGATAGGGTCGTGCATCGCCGAATCCATGGGCGCAGCAAAACTCTCTGACATACTCCCGTATCCTTTCGGAGGAGAGAACCCGCAAGGGAAAGCCTCCCGCTGATCCTCAAACCGCCGAAACCAATTGAGCCTAAATTAAGCAGTTGGCCGCATTTCCGTTTAGGGCAATTGCCCTTGCCCTAACCCGTTTTTCGCGCGAAAAACGGGCTAAATTTTCCGATCAATCCTGAGTGAGCCTGCATGGTTATTAAACTTTAGGGATTTTAGGGAGATTTTCTATTTCTCAATCGCATTTCTTTCCGAATCGTTTCGCGTGTTTTGTGTTGTGGATGGCGCTTGGATTGTCGGCTCTTTGGGCTATATTATGCGCTTTTGAAAAAACAAGCATCCATGACAAGGATTCCGGGGAGACCATGGGCAAGTTCTACGTAACAACTCCGATATACTATGTGAATGACAAACCGCACATAGGGCATTCATACACGACGATACTGGCGGATGTCCTATCGAGATACCACCGCATCTTCGGGGATGAGGTATATTTTCTGACAGGCACGGACGAGCATGGCCAGAAGGTGCAGAAGGCGGCGGAGCATAACGGGATTTCGCCGCAGCAGCAGTGCGATGCGACCGTCCCCCGCTACATCGAGCTCTGGAAGAAGCTGGGAATCACTAATGACGACTTCATCAGGACGACGGAGGCGAGGCACAAGGCCGTGGTCCGGGCGATATTGTCCGACCTGCACTCGCGCGGGCTCATATACAAGGCCGACTACAAGGGCAGATACTGCGTTCCATGCGAGAGGTTCTTCACGGACAAGGATCTGGACGACAGGAAGCTCTGCCCCGAGTGCGGCAGGCCGACGGACGAGATTGTCGAGAGCAACTATTTCTTCAAGATGAGCCAGTATCAGGACTGGCTGATCGAGCACATCGGCTCGCATCCTAAGTTCATCCAGCCCGATTTCCGCCGCAACGAGACTCTCGGATTCCTGAGAAAGAAATTGGACGATCTCTGCATATCGCGCCCCAGGAGGAGGCTTTCCTGGGGAATAGAGCTTCCGTTCGACCCGGACTACGTGTGCTATGTATGGTTCGATGCCCTCATCAACTACATATCGGCGATAGGCTACACCGCCGACGCCGCGAAATTCGCAAAATGGTGGCCGGCCTCATACCACCTCATCGGGAAGGACATTCTCACCACGCACACGGTCTATTGGCCGATAATGCTCAAGGCAATGAACGTGGACATGCCGGAATGCATTTTCGCCCACGGATGGTGGCTCTCCGGTTCGGACAAGATGAGCAAGTCCCTCGGCAATGCGGTCAATCCGATGGACATGATAGACCGCTACGGAGTGGATCCTTTCCGCTATTTCCTGATGGCCGAGATGGTGCTTGGCGGCGATGCATCGTTCACTGAAGCGGCATTCATAACGAAATACAACAGCGATCTTGCGAACGACCTCGGCAATCTGCTCAGCCGCGTCGTCAAGATGATAGCGAAGAACAGGGATTCTGCGATTCCGGCTCCGGGTGCGCTGGCCGAAGACGACAAGGCGCTCGTCTCCGCGTGCCTTTCGGCGGCGGAGCAGGTCCGATCCGCGGTCGAGGACATGAAACTCGACAAAGGTATCGCAGCGATTTTAGCGGCGGTCCGCCATGCGAACAGATATTTCGAGAATTCCGCCCCGTGGAAGCTGGCGAAGGGGAACGATCCTGGGCGTCTGGACACCGTGCTGTATTGCGGTGCGGAGGCTTTGCGGATAATATCCGGCCTGCTCTCGCCGGTCATGCCCGGAAAGATGCGCGAACTTCGCAAGTCGCTCGGCATGGCCCCGGAAGAAGGTCTCGGCATGGAAGAACTGTCGAAGTGGGGGATGCTCAAGCCAGGCACGAAGATAGAGGACATCAATTCTCTATTCCCCCGGATAGAGGTCAAGGAGAAGCTTGTTGACAAGAAGCATAAGGACGAGCCCCCTGCCGACAATCTGGTCACTATTGATGAATTCGGCAAGCTGAAGCTCAGGACCGCGAAGGTGCTGTCGGCGGAAAAAGTCGAGGGCGCGGACAAGCTTCTCAGGCTCCAGATTGAAATTGGCTCCGAGAAACGGCAGATAGTCGCAGGTGTCGCAAAATTCTACACGCCGGAGCAGATGACTGGCAGGACCATAGTGGTCGTCTCGAATCTGAAGCCGGCAAAAATCCGCGGCATAGAGTCGAACGGGATGCTGCTTGCGGCCAAGGCCGGTGGCGATCTCAAGCTGATCACGGTCGAAGGGGAAATCCCCTCCGGTGCGGACGTGGGTTGAAATTTCACATTATCGGCCTATATTTACCGCATGACATCCATGGTGTTTTCTATGAGTGCGAAATCACGCATCTCCATGCTGTTGATCCCTGCGGTTTCCATTTTTCTCTCGGCGGCCAATGCGGACGAGGCTTCCCCCGCCGATGGAAAAACCGATGACGGGACCACGCCTAAGAAGAACACCGTGGTCATCAAATACGACCCCGCCGACAAGCTCGTGACCGAGAAGATCTGCTACGAGACGCTGGACTACTCCACGATCAAGGAGCACTGCGACAAGATGCTGTCACCGGATGGATACATCCTCACCATTCCAGAGCAGAACAAAATAATAGTCCACGACAAGCCTGCGACAATAGAGAAAATCCGCCAGCTTGTCCAGGCCGTGGACACCCCGGCGGTCAACATCCGCATAGATATAATGTCAAGCAATGTCGGCTCCTCTCCGAACGACAGGCTCTCGGCGGACATCAAATACGACGATCCCGACCAGGAAGGCAAGATTGTCATCGTTGACGGCAAGATACAGAAGCCGAAGTCAATAACGATCGACGCGGTGAAAGGCACCCAGACCACCACCCGTGACAACAGCTCGTGGATAGTTACCCGGAGCGGAAGACCGGCAAGCCTTTTCGTCGGCAAGGAGATAATAGACCCGAACTGGCTCGCCAACTACAAGCTGGTTCCGACGGTGGTCGTGGTCGGTGGCGGCGGCGTGGTGAAAATCCCAGGCAGCACCCCGGACTTCGTCTGGCGCAACGTCGGCTCCTCCCTGAAAGTCCTGCCAACGCTCAAGGACAACGGCCTCATTGATGTCGAAGTCTATCCCGAGGTCAGCTACCTCGATGGGGAAGGAAAGAAACAGGCGGTGAAGGTTGAGTCGGTCTCCACAAGGCTCACTGTCAGAGAGGGACAGACGATTCCCCTCGGGGGCATTGTGGACAAGCATCGCGAATTCTACTACAATTTATTCGGTCCGGAGTTCAGGCGGACCGGCGGGGGAGGGGTGCTCGATATGACGCTGAAGGCCTCGGTGGTCCGCCCTGAAGAGCGCCGCTCGGCCATCCCGAGGACGACGGACCCTGTTTCCGATTCCGGAGGCAGGAGCGGGAATCCCAACAGTCTAAACCACAAGGAGCGCGGAGAGGATCCGCACAATTGGAGATGAAGAAGAATATTGGTAAAGTTACGGTCCGGGGGCGCAATCTCGACGACATCATGCCGGTAATCGCGAAGCACGGTCTTCAAATCGTCGAGGAGAATCCGGACGTGATCATCACGCATGGTGGAGATGGCGCCCTGCTTGGAGCGGAGCGGGAATTCCCGGGCATTCCCAAATTTCCCATAAGGGATGAAAGGACCGCTCCCCTTTGCCCGGACCATGGCGGCTACGACAAGATGATTCAGCTCCTTGTATCCGGCAAGCTTAAGACGACCGAACTCATAAAGCTCGAAGGCAGGTTCAAGGACAGAAGGCTTCAGGCGATCAACGACATATTCGTCCACAACGGCGATCCGGTCAGCGCAATAAGATACAGGGTCTGGATTGACGGCCGCCCCTACGGCGAGGAGATTGTCGGCGACGGAGTGGGAGTCGCAACCGTCCACGGCAGCACCGCATATTACAGGAGCATCACGCACAGCATATTCAAGATTGGAATAGGGCTGGCCTTCAGCAACAGCACAGAATTGACAAACCACCTGGTGCTGCCCGACAGCTCGAGCATAAGAATAGTCATAACGCGCGGTCCGGCAATACTTGTGGCGGACAACAATCCGGACAAGATCGAACTCGCGAAGGACGATGTTGTGGAGATAGCCAAGACCACCGAAAAACTTGTCCTCTACGGGCAGGAGGTATTCATGTGCCCGAAGTGCCGGAAGCTGCGCCATCCGAAGGACTAGTGTCCTCCAACTCTTAAGTTGTTATATTTTTTG
>DYMC01000180.1 GCA_020721745.1 Lentisphaera sp.
CGCATCCGAATCTTTTTTCTTTTTTGCGAATTTCGCAGCGGCTTTTTCTATTTTTTCCGCATTGTCATATGCAGGGTCCTGAACGGCTCGACATAAAACTCTCTTTCGAGAGAGAAAATCTGTTCAATATCCTTTTCATTTTCGTTTTTTTCGCCGGAAAGGGCCGACAAGGAGAGAAGAAGTAAAAAGAAGAGGAGATATTTTCTGAGGCCACGCGGGGACATCGGAGGAGATTTTAGTGTATTCTTATCGCCGCTTGTGTGTGGGGGGGGTGGACGCATAACCTGCTCCATTGCAGGGAGTTATAGCGAAGACACCGATTCCTTTCATGAAAGTTTTCATTTTCTCTCTGGAGGTGGTTCCAAAGTCACGAGACCAGGTTACACCGGGTTACTGAAAAGTCAAGGCATGACCAAAAAATCTGGGGGAAAATTTTGGCGGTGCCTACAATTGTCTCAGAACAGCCAAAAACTGGCCGGATTTTTCGTCGGAAGGCGGCGAGTCTAATCAAGATGAAGACTCTATTGGTTGAAGTGCTCCTTTTCGGTTAGGTTCCCGAGGCGCATAAACGCTCGGGATTTTCAACTTAGCGCCTTAGTTCACTTTCGATGTTTTCGAGGAGGACTTTTTCGGCGTGTGAAGCGGACTTTGTGTTGATGAAAGCGCCTGCGGCCAGTTCGTGTCCGCCGCCTCCTATTCTTCGGGCTATTCTTCCGACGGAGAAGGAGCGGTCTCTGGATCTCAGGGAGAGCCTGTATCCGTCGCTGTTCTCGTATATGAAGGCGACTGCGACTGTTCCGTCTATGCATCTGATGACGTCTATGAGTCCTTCGCTCTCCTCGGGGTTGAGTCCGTGGCTGTAGAAGAGCTTTTCGTCGAGGAGGGCGTATGCGAACTTGCCGTCGAATGCGGTCTTGAGCCTCTTTTCTATGATTTCGGCCTCGATCTTCGCCACGGGGAGGGGCTTTGAGAAGAAGAGCTCCTTCGAGAGGAGTCCGAAGTCAACGCCTTTTTCGACCAGTTCCGCCGCGGCGCGCATCGCCCTGGGGGAGCTGTTGTCGAACCTGAATCCTCCGGTGTCGGAGAGGATGCCTGTCAGCAGGGATCTGGCGGCGTCCGGAGATATCTTCAGGCCTGCGAATTTCGCAAGGTCGAGTATGACTTCGGCGGCGGAGGATGCCTCCGAATTGACGAGATTGAGGCGTCCGAATATTTTGTTGTCCGGGTGGTGGTCTATGCCTATGAGGAAGGCTCCGAGGTTTTCCAGTTTCACGTTCTCCGGAAGGTTCGCCCTGCTTGGCGAGGAGAAGTCCACGCAGAGTATTGTCGAGTATGCGGAGATGTCGGGAAGTTCGCCGGTCGTGACCTGGTCGCCTGCGAATTTCGCATATTTGGCCGGGACGCTGTGCGGCATGTAGAAGTCGGCCTTCTTGCCGTTGTCCCTCAGGATGCGCATGAGGCCGAGCCCCGATCCGACAGCGTCGCCATCGGGATTGAAATGGGCCACTATGAGGAATCTGTCGGAGAGATGTATATGCTCCGCGATTTCGCGTGAATTGTCTATGAGCATGAATGTCCTCTTTTGCAGCACTGCATGAGCTTGTAGGCGAGTTTTGCGGCCGTGTAGTCCGGGTGGTGGAGTCCTTTTATGGGGGCGAGTTCCACGATGTCGAATGCGATTATGCGCGCCTCGCCGGATATTTTTTCGAGTATCCGCATTGTTTCGTTCCAGAGGAGGCCTCCTGGCTCCGGGGTTCCGGTGGACGGCATTATTGACGGGTCGAGGGCGTCCACGTCGAAGCTGACGTAGATGTTTTTTGCGAAATTCGCGGGCAGAATTTTAGCTGGAAGGCCGTGTTCGTGGATGCTGTCCGCGTCGAGGGCGTGGATGTGGTTTGATTTTCTGTATTCGGCCTCCTCTTTGCAGTATGATCTTGTGGCTATCTGGATGATTTTGCTTGAGAAGTCCTCGTGTATTCTGCGCATGACGCATGCGTGGCTGAATTTATTTCCGTAGTAATGCGGGCGCAGGTCGCCGTGTGAGTCGAAGTGGACGATGGAGAAATTTTTTCCGTATTTGGCGAAGAGCGCCTTTGCCATTCCGTAGCTGACGGTGTGTTCGCCGCCGAGGAGGACTGGGGTGGCGCTGGTTTCGAGGACTTTTCCGATTTCGTCCGAGATTTCGCAGAGGACTTTGCCTGGGGTGCCTTTGCATTTCAGGGCGGGCCTGGTGAATATCCCGAGATTGGCCGGCTCGTCCTTGCTGCCGTAGATTTCGAGGAACTGCGATGCCTGGATGATGGCCGCAGGGCCCTTCGAGGTGCCCGCGCCGTATGAGATGTTGTCCTCGTAGGGGGCGGAGACTATCTGGAAGGCGGCGGATTCGGCCTTTGGCGGCGGATAGTCCTTTTCGAGGAAATGTCTGTATTTGCGTTTTTCGAGTTTCATATCTGACGCGACTTGTCCTGTTTTTTTTGTGTTTGGCCAAAGTCGGAATCCGGGCTTGACGCTTTGGCAATACGGCGTAGATTGGTTTTTTCAAGGACGATAACAAATACAGCATCAAACAGGATTTGCAATAGGCATTGTATGAAAATGCGGATTGAGCATACCATGGACAGGATTTTGCTGCGCCATGAATTCATATGCATGATTTTCGCGCTGTGTTTTGTGGTGTCGGTTTTTGCGCTGATCCGGACGGGGCTGTCGCGCAGGGAGCACTATCTTGGGGAATGTGCGCGTGTGGCGTGGATCACGCGTTCGGTGGCGGCCGGGAGGGGTGCGATACTTGACAGTGACGGTCTTCCGCTTGCCTGGACCGAGAGGCAGTATGATCTTTTTCTTGCTGGGGCCGGAAATTCTCCGGATCTTCTTCCCTTCCTTGCGAAGCAGGCAGGGATCGCTTTGCCGCCCGGATGTCCGGACGGGGAAAATCTGCTCAAGAGGAATCTCACGCCAGACGAGCTTCTCGGGATAGAGAAACTTCAAGCTTCGATGAAGGGGCTGCTGGCCGTGAGGCCTCGTTTTGAGCGGAATGTGGTGGACTATCCCGAGATCAGGCGGCTTGTCGGCCGGATGCCCGACGATCTGGAGGCCGGGAGCGGGCTCGAGCTGGCGTTCGATTCGCGTCTACGCGGCAGGGAGGGTGTTTTCACTGTGATGCTGGACCGGAACCGGCAGTGGATTCCGAGCACTTTCAAGTGGTTGCGCGAATACAGCGGGGGCGAGGATGTCAGGTTGGAACTTCCGCTGGAGAAGTTGAGGGAGTCCGGTATCGCGGAGGGGAATGGGAGATGAAAGTTCCATCCGAAGGAAGCACGCTTAAGATGCTTGTGGCCGTGGTTGCGATGATAGGCTGCCTGACCGTGTTCAACGCGGCCTCGCCCTCCGGAGGAGGGGATGTGAATTTCGCGGCCCGGCAGTTTGCCTGGCTTGGGGCAGGCCTTCTGCTGATGGAGATACTGTCGAGGACGAAGTTCTCCATTTTAGAGATGGCGTGTCCGGGGCTTGTCCTCGTGTCGGTTTTTCTTCTGGTTCTTGTTCTGTTTTTTGGCGCGAGGATAAACGGGATGAGGGGCTGGTTCAGGGTTGGGAGCTTTCTATTCCAGCCGTCGGAGTTTGCCAAGCCCGTCTTTGTGCTTGCGATCAGCGCTTTCCTGTCGGCGCGGCAGGATTCCATGAGCTTTGTCGTGAAGACGGTGCTGCTGGTCCTTGCCTTTGTCGGGCCGATAGTTCTGGAGCCGGACTATGGGACGGCGCTGGTATATTTGTGTGTGCTGTCGGCCTTTCTTTTTCTCCGTGCGGAGAGGCTGCTTCGTTTTTCGCTGGCCATGTTTTTTTGCATGACGCTTCTTGGTGTGCTGGCGGCCAGGGAGGATTACGTGGTGAGGAGAATATGCGGATACCTGTTTCCGTTTGAGGATCCCTATGGTGCGGGCTGGCACATACTCCAGTTCAGGTATGCGATAGCCCGCGGAGGGCCTCTGGGGGCGGGCTGGGGGGAATGCCTCTGGGCGAACTCCTATCTTCCGCTTCCTCATTCGGACTCGTCGTTCGCGACTCTGGCGGAGGCGTCCGGCTTTCTGGGGACGGTCCCGTTGATGCTGCTCTACGCGGCGCTGCCCTTCATCGGGGCGAGGCTGGCCGGGGGGGCGCGAAAGGAGTCCAACGCATATTTCATACTGCTCTGTTTCTTCCTCATGGCATGCCAGGGATACATCCACATACTTGTAAATCTCGGGGTGCTGCCGCCGACAGGTCTGACCCTGCCCCTGTTCAGCTACGGGGGGAGCTCGCTTGTCGCCACGACTGTCATGGTCGGGATGGCCTTGAGCGCGGCGGGGGGAGGGCGGAAGACTACAAGTATGGAGATGAAAGAGTGAATATTCACTGGGCCCTGTCATTCTTGAGACGTTGCGAAGCTTGTCCGCCCCTACGGCGGGCTCACGTCTTCAGTGAATATTCACCTTTGCAATTGGCTGAGGTAATTGCAAAACTCATTTCGCGGGCATGGCAACACGTGATTTCATACGTGTCAAGAGCATGCCCCTCCAC
>DYMC01000181.1 GCA_020721745.1 Lentisphaera sp.
TTAGGAACTGTGGTGCGGTCTCGTTGTTCGGGGACATGAAGCTGCTGGACAAGCTTATGGAGCGAGGCGGAGTGGATTCGTGATGGAGCATCCGTCGCGGGGCTATCTTCCGAAATTATTCTGCCAATATCTGAATTCGACGATGTCCCAGCTTCCCAGGACGACTTCCGCCAGGTCGAATCTGCATGGCAGGGCGGGATTTCCGATCTCGGAGAGGTAGTGCCTGGCGGCCCGTCGTATCCTGTTCTTCTGGCTTTCATCGAGCCCGCGGGCCGGACGCGTCTTCAGGGGCGCCCTGCGGGTTTTCACCTCGACAAAGCAGATTGTGCCGCCGTCGAGCGCGACGATGTCAATCTCATCCTTGTTGCGCCTGTAGTTGCGGAGGAGGATATCGCATCCCTTCGAGCGCAGGAACTCGCAGGTCATGTTCTCCCCGCGCCTGCCGACCCTGAGGTGGTTCGCCCTGAGAATTTTGAAATCCAGGGGCATGCCTGTCAGACGATCTTGTAGGTTCTGATCTCGAATGGGCGCATCTTGATCTCGACACCTTTCGCGCATGGTCGAGGGCTGCCAGTGTTCTTCCATTCCATGATGTCGCATTCGACAATTTTCGCGGATGGATCGGCGAACTGCAGAGTCGCCGAAGAATTCCGGCCCTTCGTCTCGACCAGGCGGATCACGTGGCAATTCTCCTTCTCCGCCCTTTTCATGGCCTCTATGGAGATCGAGCCGTCGCCGGATGAAATCCAGCATGGCGCCTTGACACCCCTTCCGGAGCGTCTGTCGAAGAACGCCACGCCCATGTTGAGCGAAGCGGCCTCCGATATCACATTGGACTCGACGAATGATCCCTTGTGCGGCAGCAGGCTGTAGGTGAATTCGTGGACTCCGGCATCCGCGTCGGGGTCGGGCTCAGTCGGGGATCGGAGCAGGTTCAGATCCATCACGTTGCCCTGTATCTTGTGGCCATACTTGCAGTCGTTGAGGATGGCCACGCCGTAGTCCTGCTCGGATATGTCGGCGTATCTGTGGGCGACCACCTCGAACTTGGCGAAGTCCCAGCCCGTGTTCCTGTGGGTGGGTCTCCTGAGATATCCATATTGTATCTCGAAGCTGGCCTCCTCGCTCCTGATGGCCACCGGGAACGAGACCCTGAGCATCTTGTGCTTCTCCCTCCAGTCCACCTTGGTCCTGAAGTCAAGCCTCCTGCTGCCGGACGCGAGAAATATTTTCTGCTCTATCGTCGAGTTCCCTATCTCAAGAGCGAAGTTCAGACCCGATCTGACCTCGCCGGAAGGGAGGGCTTCGGCCTTCACGGCCTTTGCGTTGGAGAGGGCGGATCTCTCGTAGTGGAAGTCTATGTCCCAGGCATCCCAGTTGTTCGGGATGTCGGTGTATAGGGTGAAGAGGTTTCCTTTTCCACCTTTATCGAGCAACTCCCGTCCGCATTCCTTGTCGAATATCCGCCTCAAGGTCCCGTCTTCCGCAAATTCGTAGCATATCAGTGCGTTTTCCAGGCGCAGTCCGGCTGCGCCGTCCGGGGTCTTCGCCTTTCGTGCAGGTCCGGTCTTCTTCAACGTGACGAAGCTGTTGCCCGGGACTGCGATTTTCGCGACGGCTGTTCCGTCCTCGATCTGGACCGGGACCTGTCTGCCGTTTTCGTCCTCGAGGCCGCAGCGGACTTCATCCGGCAGTTCGACCACGCCGTTGAATTCGGTGGAGAGGCAGTTTGCGAGCACGACGGAATTCTTGTCGTCCTTGAAGATGGATCTTGCGGCATCCGAGACGATATGCTCGCAGTCCGCGATGCATTCGTCGTGCTGCCGCCAGGTGTCCTGGTATACGCCGTGGATGCTGGAGCCCGGGAGTATGTCGTGGAACTGGTTTACGAGCAGGGTTTTCCATATCCTGTCCAGCCGTGCGATCGGATATTTTGCGATTGGCATGCAGGAGCATATGAACTCGGCCATCCTGAGTTTCTGCTCCAGTTTCCTGTTGCCTTTCTTGACTCTCGCCTGCGTCGTGTATGTCCCGCGATGCACCTCGAGATAGAGTTCCCCGACCCATCGTGGGAGTTCGTCCCTGTGGAGCACCAGTCTGTCGAGAAAGTCCTGTGCCCTCTCAAACTTGACCTTCGGGACGCCCTGGACATCCGCGAGCCTGATCCCCCTTTCGATGAATTCCTCCTTCGGACCTCCACCTCCATCGCCGATCCCGAAGAGTGTGAGAAATTCGTCGAGGACGGCGTTCTCCCTGAAATTTTCGCGGGCGAACGCCAGGCCTTCCGGCTTCAGAGGGGAGTTGTAGGTGTTCTCCGGGGGGAAGTGCGAGAGCACCTCGCTGCCGTCTATTCCCTCCCAGACGAAGGTCGTGTGGGGGAATTTGTTGAACTGGCTCCAGCACAGCTTCTGCGTGACGAAGAAGTCCACTCCGCTTTTCCTGAGTATCTGCGGGAGGGCGGCCGAATATCCGAAGACATCCGGCAGCCATAGATTCCTGACATCCACGCCGAACTCGTCCATGAAGAAGTTCTTCCCGTGGACGATCTGGCGCACCAGCGACTCCCCGCTGGTGATGTTGCAGTCGGCCTCAACCCACATTGCGCCCTGCAGCTCCCAGCGGCCGGCCTTCACCATGCGTTTGATCTTCTCGTATAAGGCGGGGTAGTGGGTCTTCGTGAATTCGTAGTGCTGCGCCTGGGATGCGCCAAAAATGTATCCGGGATATTTCTCCATCAGCGTTATCTGGCTGGCGAAGGTCCTTCCGCATTTGCGTATCCCCTCGCGGACCCGCCACAGCCATCCGGTGTCTATGTGGGCGTGGCCGACCGCGCTTGTCGAAAGATCCAGATCGGTGGCCTTGCGTTGCAGCTCGGTTTTTAGAATCGCCCTGGCCTTGATGGCATTGGCCGGATTCTCCGCAAAGGCATCAATCGCGTCGTTCGCCGCCTTGATGGCGCGGGCCTTCCTCACGCTGCCCGGCGCGGAAAGCCGGGCTATCCCGCATATGACATCCATATCGAGCCAGAGATCATACACCTCGCGGTTGAACACGCATATGCGCATCTTGTTCGCGACGGCGGAGAAGGTCCCGTGGCGCTTCGGATCGGCCGGATCGGCATCGGGCTTGCGGTTCACCCCGAACAGCGCGTTGCCGACAGCCTCGACCCATAGACTGATCTTCTCCCCGCCCTTGCATTTTTTAAAAAGATAGCAGATGTCCTTGTTGTAGTCGGCCTGGAAGACGGATCCGTTGGTGATGCTCTGGAAGGGGACTCCCTCGCTGTCGAACACGAGCCCCTCTCCGGTGAGTTCTATCTGCGCGACGATCTCCTTTCCGGCCCATGGCTTCGGGACGGATGCATTGAGCTCGAACCATGCGCAGCCCCACTCGGCGCCCCATTTCTGTCCCTCTTTTATCTCCTTGTATTTCAGTTTCTTCTGCTCCGGGAACTTCAGCATATCGTCGGTCCGCGCGAATTTCGCGGACATAGCCTGCGTTTCCCCCAGTATCATCCCGCCAAGTCTCTTCCAGAAGAGATCCATGCGGGTCGTCAGCATTTCAATTTCCTTTTCCTTCATATCGGAAATACTCCAGCTTTGCTTGTTGAAGCGGATAAGTTGGCTTCTCATATCCGCTTTTCAAACTTGGAATCGGCTTTCTTGATTTTTCCAGGAGCGGGTCTAGATTCGGAGATCATGAACGGGAAATCGGAAAAGGACAAACTATCGTCCACATACAGAATCCTGCTGGGTGCCTATGGGGAACCCCAATGCTTTCTCAAGCACCAGGATGGCTTCCAACTGCTTGTGATGGCCGTGCTCTCGGCACAGTGCACCGATGCCAAGGTGAACGCGGCGGCACCTGCGATTTTCGCAAAATACCCCGACGCTGCATCCCTGGCGGCTGCGAAATTCGCAGAATTCTCCCGTATGATACGCCCGCTGGGGCTATACCGCGCAAAGGCGAAGAATCTTATCGCAACATCGAGGATACTGGTCGGGGACTTCGGAGGCGAGGTCCCGGATTCGATGGAGGATCTCGTCAGGCTGCCGGGGATAGGCCGCAAGACGGCAAACGTCATACTGGGACACGTCTTCGGGAAGCCGGGATTTCCCGTTGACACCCACGTGGGGAGGATTATGAGGCGCATGGGATTCGCACGTGAAAAGGACAGCCCGGAGAAGATCGAGTCGTTTGTCAACGCGAATCTGCCGGAGGAACACTGGTCGGACTTCTCCCTTCTCCTCATATCGCATGGAAGGGCCGTCTGCAAGGCCGGAAGGCCAAGATGCGAATCCTGCATTATCCGCGGACTCTGCAGGACGGGATCGGCTCAAATATCAAGCGAAGCCACCCGTCATTGACCACATCGCCTACCAAGGCGGCCTGTGGCTGTTGATTCGGGCGAATATATTCCGGTTGATATTGACGTGTCTCCTTTTGACAATTCCGGCAGCAAGAAGGAGGGTGTTTCGTGGACGTACAAAAATCACGACGGTTATTCGCC
>DYMC01000007.1 GCA_020721745.1 Lentisphaera sp.
CTTACGCGCCCGGGGCATCAGAGCCAGCCATAGGGCTGGCGATCCTTTAAAAAGGCAATTTTGTAATTTCTTTGCATCTCCATGCGCAGCCGTCATTTGGCCGGCTTTTGTGCGGCTATTTCGGAGCTTGCCTTGATCGAGCAGAACTGCGGGCCGCACATTCCGCAGAAATCCTTTTTCTTCTGTCTTTTCGCGGCCTTTGCCAAGGAACTGCGCCTGTATTCCCGGGCTCTCTCCGGGTCGAGAGCCAGTTTGAACTGCCTCTCCCAGTCGAATTCCGCCCGGGCGTCGCTGATCATGTCGTCGCGCATCCTTGCATCGGGTTTTTTCAATGCCACGTCGGCGGCATGCGCCGCGATTTTATACGCGATCACCCCGTTGCGGACATCCTCCACATCCGGCAGGCCAAGGTGCTCCTTTGGCGTAACATAGCACAACATCGAGGCTCCGTAAAACGCGCCGAGGGCGGCGCCTATCGCGCTGGTGATGTGATCGTAGCCCGGTGCGCAGTCGGTGACGACGGGCCCCAGTATGTAGAAGGGCGCGCCATCGCAGACTTCGTCCTCCTTCCTCATGTTCATCTCTATCTGGTCGAGGGGAATGTGTCCCGGTCCCTCGACCATGGCCTGGACCCCGGCCCTGCGGCATTCGCCGACAAGCTCGGCCAAGGTATCCAGTTCCGCGAACTGGGCCTTGTCGCTCGCATCGGCGAGACAGCCCGGGCGCAGGCCGTCGCCGAGTGAAATTGTCACATCGTTCTTCCGGCATACATCGAGAATCCGTCCGAAATTTTCAAAGAGGAAGTTCTCCCTGTTGTGGCATGCCATCCATTTTGCGAGGATAGCGCCGCCCCGGCTGACGATCTTCATTTTTCGTTTCATCGCCAGCGGGACATGTTTTTTCAGCAATCCCGCGTGGACGGTCATGTAGTCCACCCCTTCTTCGGCCTGTTTGGATATCACGTCGAGGAACAGTTCGAAGTCGAGCTTGTTCGTGTCCTGGACGATGCTTGCGCATTCGTATATTGGGACGGTGCCGACCGGGATCGTGGAGTGTCCGATTATTTCGCGTCGAATTTTCCTGATATTGGCGCCTGTGCTCAGGTCCATGACGGTGTCTGCGCCGTATTTCACGGCGGTCTTGAGTTTTTGGAGTTCCTCCTTCGGGCAGCTCTGGACGGATGAGTTGCCGATGTTGGCGTTGATCTTTGTCCTTAGGATTTTTCCTATTCCGATGGGGTGTAGTTTTTTGTGATGGATGTTTGCGGGGATTACTATTCTGCCGGCGGCGCATTCCGCGGTGATTTTCCCGAGGGGGATTTTTTCGTCGGCCGCCACGGTTTTTATCTGGGCGGATTTTATATTTTTTCGTGCATATTCAAGCTGTGTTGGCATTTGGTCTCCTTTTGGCTAGTCCTGCAGCAATTGCTCCATGAGGTTGACCGTCTTCTCCACCGCTCCGCGATGTTTTTTCACGGCCCGTCTGGCGTTCTCCCCTATTTTATCCCTCAAATCGGGGATTGCGGCCAGTTTCTCGATCTCTGCGCAGAGCTGATCGAAGTCGAAGACGGTGATGACTCCGTCCTCCTCGATCAACGCCTGCAATATGAATCTGAAGTTGGTGAGGACTCCGCCTGTTATTATGGGTTTTCCGAGCAGGGCTGGCTCGATGAGATTGTGGCCTTCCTTGTGTCCAGCCAGGGATTTGCCCATTATCACGATGTCCGAGGCGGCTATGAATTTCATCAGCTCCCCTGTTGTGTCCGCCAGCAGGCAGTCAACGGGGGAATCCGTTTTTTTTCCTTCGGATCTGCGGGAGAAGGACAATCCCAGCTTCTTGAGTTTGGCGGCGATGAATATCCCGCGTTCGGCATGCCTGGGGACTATTATCAGCTTGGCGTTCCGGTGCTTCTCCCTTGTCCTCAGGAAGGCCTTGCCTATGAATTCCTCCTCGCCCGGATGCGTGCTTGCGGCGAGGATCAGCATCCTGTCCCCCGCGCCGAAGACTTCGTCGAGATTCAGGCCCGCGGTGTCAATCTCCTTCACGCTCTGGTCGAACTTCATGTTTCCGCAGACATGCACGGGAAGCTTCTGCGAAATTCGCAGGAAGCGCCCGGCGTCGTTTTCCGACTGGACGCAGATGACCTGTATTTTGGAAAGTATTTTGGAGAAGAAGAAAGCAAATCTCTCGTATCCCCTGGCAGAACGATCGGATATCCTGGCGTTGACAAGCGCTATCTGGATGCCTTTGGACGCCGACTCGCATATCATGCTGGGCCATATCTCTGTTTCGAATATGACGAGCAGTCTGGGCCTTATCAGCCGAAGAGCCCTGCGGACCACGAAGACGAAGTCTATCGGGCAGAATATGAGCGCCGTGCCGGGGGGCAGGTTTTTGAAGGCCAGCTCCTGTGCCGTGGTCGTGGTGGTAGAAAGGACGAAGCGTCTGGCGGGGTTCTTGGCGCCCCAGGCCCTTATCATCGAGAGGGCCGACTGGGTCTCTCCGACGCTGACGGAGTGTATCCACACATCCCCGCCGAAATTTTTCAGGGCATCTCTCTTCTCCTTGGAGAAGAAGCCGAACCTCTCGGCGAAGTTTTTCTTCCTTCCCCCCCTGAAGACAAGTTTCCATAGCAGTCCCGGGGCGAAGAGGAGGAAGCCGAACACGAAAAGAATGTTGTATGGAATCATAAGCTAGTTCTTCCGGCTCTTCAGCCAGGCTTCCACGAAGATGTCTATTTCCCCGTCGAGGACGGCGGCCGTGTTGCCTGTCTCCACGTCGGTCCTGGTATCCTTCACGAGCTGGTATGGATGCAGGACGTATGATCTTATCTGGCTTCCCCATGCGATTTCCGACTGCTGCCCCTTTATGCGGTCCGCCTCCTTCTTGCGCTTCTCCTCCTCGAGCTCGTAGAGTTTGGCCTTGAGCATCTTCATTGCGGTGGCGCGGTTTTTGTGCTGCGAACGCTCCATCTGGCATGACACCACGGAGCCGGTGGGGAGATGTGTTATCCTGATTGCGCTGTCGGTCCTGTTCACGTGCTGGCCGCCGGCCCCGCTTGCCCTGTAGGTGTCCACCTTCAGATCCTTCTCGTCTATCTCTATCTCAATATCGTCGTCCAGTTCGGGGAAGACCTCGACCGCCGCGAAGGAGGTATGGCGGCGTGCGTTGCTGTCGAACGGGGATATGCGCACGAGCCTGTGCACTCCGCGCTCGGCCCTGAGGTAGCCATAGGCGAAACTGCCCTTCACGAGCATGGTTATGCCCTTTATTCCCGCCTCGTCCCCGGGCTGCGTATCTATGACTTCCGTCTCGAAGCCCTTGTTCTCGAACCATCTGCGATACATTCTCAGAAGTATGGATGCCCAGTCGCAGGACTCGGTTCCTCCCGCGCCGGCGTGTATCGAAAAATACGCGTTGTTGCCGTCGAACTTTCCGGACAGGAAGCTTATCAGCTCGAAGTTGGCGAGGTCGGCGGAGAGCTTCGTCCACGCTTTTTCGGCCTCCGGCAGGCTCGTCTCGTCGGAGGCCTCGATGACCAGCTCGGCCAGCGCACAGAATTCGTCGGTCTCGTGCGAGAGGCTCTCGAAGGAGTCCACTATCTTTTTGCAGAGGCTCAGCTTCGACATCTTCTCCTGTGCCTTTTCTCGGTTGTCCCAGAAGTCAGGGGCGCTCATCTCCGCTTCGATGGCGGTCTTCTCCGACATTTTCCTCTCTATGTCCAGGAAGCCGTGCAGGTGCTCCACCCTGCTCCGGCTGTCGGACAGATTCTTCTTTAGCTCGTCAATAGTCATTTGATTATTTTCTTGAAATTGAATACAAAGCCGCTAATATATCACAAAAAACGCGGAGATGAAATATGTTTTCGAAAAAGAGCCTTGATTTTCTGTCGGAGCTTCTCAACAGCTACGGACCGTCCGGTTTTGAAACCGAGACGGCCTCGGTCTTCTCCAAATATCTGAAGGAATACGCTGACGACATCAGATGCGACGTGACTGGCAACAGCATAGCGGCCCTGAATCCGAAGGCGGATTTCAAGGTGATGATGGCTGGACACTACGACGAGATCGGCTTCCAGGTCGTGCATGTCTCCGACGAGGGCCTTGTCTATTTCAGGAGCGTCGGAGGCATTGACAAGCTCACTGTCCCCGGGACGGAGGTGGTGGTGATGAACGAGAAGGGCAATATCCCCGGCGTGATAGGGAAGAAACCGATACATCTGCAGGAGACGAAGGACAGGGATGCGGCCATCGAGCTCAAGAACCTCTGGATAGACATTGGAGCCGAGGGCAAGAAGGAGGCGCTCAAGCTCGTCGCCATCGGAGACCCGGTCGCATACCGTGCGAATTTCGCGAGAATGGGAAGGAACAGGATATTCTCCAAGGGCATGGACGACAAGATAGGTGCCTTCGTGGTCGCCGAGGCGTTCAGGGAGATAGCCGAGTCCGGGACGAAGACGGGGGTCTATTCGGTCGGAACTGTCCAGGAGGAGCTCGGGCTCAGAGGTGCGCACACCAGCGCGTTCGGGATAGCCCCCCAGGTCGGTTTCGCGGTTGACGTGACTTTCGCGACCGACACACCGGATGTCGAGAAGAAGACCATAGGCGACATCAGGCTCGGGAAGGGTCCGGTGCTGAGCCGGAACGCCGACACCAACCCCGTGCTTCTGAAGAAGATAAAGGAGGCGGCGAGAAAGCGAAAGATCCCCTTCCAGGAGGAGGCTGGATTCAGGGCGAGCGGCGGGACCGACACCAGCGCCATTCAGCTCACGCGCTCGGGCGTGGCGGCGGCTCTCGTCAGCATCCCGAACAGATACATGCACACGCAGGTCGAGATATGCGATCTTCGCGATGTCGAGGCGGCGGTGAGACTGCTCAAGGAGACAATACTTTCGCTGAAGCCGGGAGATTCTTTCGTCCCGCGATGACATGAAAACGAGTTCTGCATTCGGCTCTCTGCCCTCTTGAATCAAGCCGACGCGGTGATATCGTATCTCCACCTAGGTGAGCGAGGGCAAACGCTCAGGTTCCGAACTTTTGCTACAGGAGACAGCATGGGTGCTTTTCTTTCATGCCCGTTCTGCGAGGCCGTCGTCCCGGACGGCAGCCTGAACTGTCCGGTCTGCGGGGAGGACATCCGCATCGCCATACTTGTGTGCTCCATGCCGTCGCCGGAGATTCCCTCGGGGACATCCTGGATTCTCGGGCCGCGCAACTACACGGCCGGAAGGGATCCATCGTGCGACATTCTCCTCCCCGACCCGCAGGTGTCGAAGACCCACTTCCAGATGGTCTATTCCGACGGCAGATTCAGGATCAAGCCTCTCGGGCGTAATTTCCCGGACAGCGGCGGGAAGGTGGACGTGAAGAACATCCACGCCGGCGGCGCGAGGCTGTCGCTGTCCTACATCAGGGACGATGACTTCTCGAAATACAATCTGAATTCCGCGCGGGCCTTCAGAATCGCCCTCAGTGCCGCCGCGGCGATAGACGAAATGGACGATCCGGCGCAGATAGCCATCGCCGCGACAGACGCGGTTCTCAAGATATCCGGAATGGAGAAGGGATATTTCTTCAAGATAATCCCGGAGACGGACGGAGAATGCTCCTTCGAATTCCTGGCCGCGAGGACCAGCGTGATGGGAGACCTCGACAGCCGCTTCTGCCCTGTCAGCACCCATTTCTGCCGCAAGCTCTTCGAGAGCAAGGACGGCATAGTCCTCATAAAACCTGAAAAACTCCCCGCCGCCATGCTGAGCTCGTCAATAAAACGGTTGAACCTGCAGATAATCCTCGGGCTGAAGTTCGCGACCCCGGAAGGGGAGCCACTGGCGATGATCTATGCCGACAGCAACCACAGCCACACCGCGGAGATATTCGACCACTACCGCCCGGCTCTTGCGATTTTCGCAAAAATGCTCGCACGAAGAATCAGGACTATGAACTGAATAATGTAAAAAAAGGAGATTCGGCTGTGGACAATTGCATCTTCTGCAAGATAGTGGAGGGGAAAATTCCGTGCGCGAAAATATACGAGGACGAACTTGTGCTCGCCTTTCTGGACATCTCCCCCATATGCAAGGGACATGCGCTCGTCATACCCAGGGAGCACCACCAGAGCATATCGTCGGTGCCGGAAAATATCGCCGGGAGAATCACGCACGTGGCCGGAAGGATAGGAATCGCGTTCAAGAGGGCGCTCGATGCGGATGGCTTCAACTTCCATCTCTCCGACGGCGCCTGCGCCGGACAGGTCGTATGGCACGCGCACATGCACGTGGTCCCGAGGGGGCCGGAGGACGGCTTCCGCTGGAACTGGCGTCAGTTGAAATATGATTCCGATGCCGAACGCAATGATTTTGTGGAAAAGATAAAAAGCAAACTCAAGACATGAAGGACAGTCCGAAAACAAGGCATCCTGCCGTGGCCGGACAATTCTACGACGACGATCCGCTGCGTCTGCGCACGGAAATCCTTTCATATATCGAAGACTCCGGAGAAAAAACAAATGCCTCCCCGCGGGACGGCAAGCCTATCGCGCTCATCGCCCCCCACGCAGGATACGCCTATTCGGGCAGGACAGCCGCCGCCGCGTTTTCCCTGCTGGAGGGACGAAAATACAAGAGGGCTATTGTGATCGCGCCCTCCCACCGATACAGGATGCAGGGGCTCGCATACGGGAATTTCGACAGCTTCGACACTCCGCTCGGGGCCGTTGCCGTGGACAAGGACGCGCTTGCGAAAATCGCAGAGGCCTGCCCCGCCGTGCGGGAGGCGGAGGCGGCCCACTCGGGAGAGCATTCTCTCGAGGTTGAACTGCCCTTCCTGCAGATTGTCCAGCCGGGGCTTCCGATCGTCCCGTTCATCTGCGGGGCGATTGACGATGCGCTCGCGGACAGCCTCTCCGACGCCATGCTTGGCTTTTTCGGAGGCGAAAACATCTGGATAGTCAGCTCGGATTTCACCCACTACGGACAGGCATTTGGATATCTGCCGTTCGTTGGCGGAGACATAGCCGCAAAAATAAGGAAGCTGGACATGGGCGCGGTGGAGAAAATCCTCGCTCTCGACTACGCCGGATTCCGCGACTACATTAACGGGACAGGAGCCACGGTCTGCGGGGAGAACCCGATAAAGATACTGCTCCGGACTGCACAAAAGGTCTCGGGCAAGTCTGCGAAAATCGCAACTGGGCTTGCAGCATACGCGAATTCGGGAGAGATGAGCGGCGACTACTCCCACTGCGTGAGCTACGCTTCAATCGCGTTCACCCAAAAGTAAACAAGTTAAAACGCAATTTTCAACTGCTTTTTCTAGCCCGTTTTTCGCGCGAAAAACGGGTTAGAGCAAACATTCACTTGGACAATTTCCGCGATATCTCCCTGATTTCGTCGAAAGAGGACATCAGTTTCTCGATGTCCTGCGCATCCTTCTCCCCGAATTCCGCGCCATCGTCGTCCAGCGATGCAATCGTGTCGGACAGCGTGGACAGGAAGGAAGAGAACTTTCCGAATTCCTCCTGCGGGATCGAGCTCAGAAGCGTTCCGGCCTTTTCGGATTCGAGGATGATCCGGAGCATCTCGTCGTAGGTGTCCAGCAGCCTCCCCCTCAGGACTCCTCTTGCGGAATCCGCCGATGCGTTGTATTTCTCCTCGAGTCTCTCCCAGTTCTCCTCCATCATTATCTCGAAGGAAAGTTTCTGCGCCTCGTCCGCGAACTGTCCCGGCGCGAGCTTCATGAGCCGTTCATACACGGCATCGAGCGGCAGCTTTCTGAACATGGCGTCGTTCATATACGAGTCCACAATCTCGGGCAGGAGCGCAAGCCCTATCTCGTCCAGAATGTCGCCGAGGGCCCTGGTCCGGCCTGCGGATATCGAAAGCATTTCTTCGGGGATTTCCCCAGTCTCCTCCTCCGGAATCTTGTTCCAAAGTATTCCATCCCCCGCCCGATGGACTATTCCCACCTGGCATGACGCCCTGAGGAACTCCTCGAAACTGGCGGGCGGGTCGCGCAAAATGTCCGGGTCGGCGAGAAAGGCTTCCTCCATCTGCTCCCGGAAGCCTATTGCATCTCCAAGCTCGTCGAAAATCTTGAGAAAGGCCTGCTCCATCCTTATGCACCACTTCTTGAGGATATTCGGCCTCCTGCGCTCCGATGTGGTCTTGAGGCGGAAGGAAAAAATTCCCTTGTCGTAGTCCTCCACCCGAAAAAGCAGCGTGTCGCCCTTCCTGAAGCCGCTCCTCCCGTAGAAATCCTTCATGGAAAAAGCCGGAACCTCCGTCCTTCCACGCCTTTTCGGCTTGATCGTTTTTGCGGAAAACGGGAATTTCGCATCAATCACTGCCGCGGAGACCATAGGCATCAGCAGTCCGGCGGCAGGCCCCTTGTTCATGTGCAGGAGGCTGAAGCTGGCCACATCAATATCGGCGTGTGCGAAGACCCGGAAAAAATCGCCCGGAATGAATATCCCCGCCTTCAGCTCGTCATCCGACGGAGTGGAGCAGAACTCCGCCCCCTTCATGAATACAGTCCTGGGGATGAAAGAGATGTGCTCCCCATCCTTCCATATCTCGAAAATATCGTTGTTGCCGGAAAGAACCTTCTCGACGGAATTGGCAAGATCGTTCTTGGAAATCGCAGGAAAATCGCCGGATATGCTGTCGGCTATGCTCATCGCGGTGAACGAGTCCTTCCTGGAGACAGCCTCCTCGTCTATCCTCCTGGCCAGATTTTCATCGCAGCTCTTCAAGGCGACACCGCCTTGGAGACTATCCCCTTGTCAAAATAGTTTGTGGACATCCCGGCATCAACAATTATTGTCTGGGCGTTTATCCCCGACGAGCGCGGGCTGAGCAGGAAGGCGGCGACATCCGCCACCTCGCCTGTCTCCAGATTCCGCTTCCTGAGCGTGGCCTTTTCGGCGAAAAGATATGGCTCGATGTATCCGGGAATCCCCGCCGAAGAGGAGGTCTTCAGAAGTCCGGCCCCCACCGCGTTCACCCTTGTTCCATACGGGGCCGAAAGCGACTTGGCCAGGAAGCACACGCTCGAGTCGAGGGCCGCCTTTGCTGGCGCCATGAATCCGTAGCTCTCCGCCGCCATCCGGGTGCTCGAGATGGAAATGGTGACCATCGAGGAGTCCTTCTCCATCATGTCCTTGTATATGTCGGCGATGCGGATGAAAGACCAGCAGGATATGTCCACCGCCTCGAGAAAATCCTTCCGCGATGTCGAGTGAAACGGCTTCAGCCCGCCTGCGAAATTCGCAAACGCCGCGGAATGGATTATCCCGTGCATGCTCCCAAATTCGGATTTCACCCGCCCGGCGGCGGACAGCATCTGCTCGTCGCTGCGAAAATCGCAGACGCAAAAGGGAATTCCGGGCAGCATCTTCTCCAGCGACGAGGCATGCTCGCCGCTCTGGACTGACACCATCACCGACGCCCCCTCGTCAATCAGAGTCCGCGCAATGTGATACGCGACGCTCTTGCGGTTTGCCACCCCGAAGACGAGTATCTTTCTTCCTTCAAGCCCTAGAAAAGACATCTTGCACCATGAGGTTTTTGTTCGTAAAGAATGGAAATTATGCCCCCCGACAGAAAAATCAAGGAGGCCTTCTCGTATATTTCCGCAGAACGGCGGGACTGCATTGGCAATTCCATGGCTCCATTTCCGCCGTCGTAAATATTCACTGAACTCTTACCCGCCGTCTCCGCGCCTATATTCGATTTACAATAGAGGCTGCTGAAAAAAGATTTTTGCGCTTTGGGCGAAAACTTTTTTTTGCACATCCGTGTCAAACGCATAATATTTTGATATACAATGAATGAATTATGCCGGCACCGATACTTTTTTATCAGCAATTAGTTCTTTTTTTTATGTGACTGATTGTAATTCAATCGTCGGAGAAAAAACAGGGAATCAATTCCAAGGTGTCCATTCCCCGGTGCCCAACTTCCGCGTGTCCTCTCTTTTTAGAGAGCCCATCTTTCGTCCATCTACATGCCCGTCAAAATAAAGCGTTGTAGCTACGGTATTTGAGCTATGACGCCAACGCGGCCATCCGCCTCCTGTCGTTGTCCCATCATTGTAATCTTTATTTCTGTTGTAAAAGTCCAAATATGTTTGTTCTGGGGTTCCGACTTCAGCGGAAGTGCACATCCATTTTGCGCCGAAAAGCTCCAATGATGCGTTTGCGTAGCCGGTATCTACTTGATTCCCTTCTATCAGCATAATGTTCAAACTGGGGCTCGTGATTTGTTGTGGCATAGCCGACGCATAATTTTCGCAAAAAGTTGCCGAATATCCTCCGCCTTCATTCCATGATGAAAGGAATTGCGGAGGTGCGCTGTAAGTCAAGGCGTTGCGCGGACTTCCCAAATAAATTTCCGGAAGGGCGCTGGGGCATGAGAAAACCGCCGAAAGAGACGAATGATATGCCGTAGCCGGTTTTTGCACGTAGTCGCTTATGAAATTGGCATAAGTTTGACTGGCGCTTCTGTGCCAAGACAACGGATATCTAGTGTAATCTATTGAATACAATCCCATGGCCAAACCTATCTGCCTTAGATTTCCCAAACAGTAACTCATCTTCGCAAAGTCTTTTGCTTTATTTATGGATGGAAGAAGCAGGGTCATCAGAATTGCTATTATGGCAATCACAACCAATAGTTCGACAAGGGTAAATGGTTTTTTCACCGTGCCAGCCGTAGGCGATTTATTCGGTTCACCGACACATTTTTTGATAATCTCAGACATTTTCACCACCTCCCCTGATCTACGAGTTGACGAGTCAAAAAACATTTTTCTGAAAACTGGCGCTACTATACGCCATTTAATGGGCAAAGTCAAGTGGAAAACAAAAAAAATGCAAAAAATAAATTTTATCCCGCTTGAAATATACGATAATGGTATTATAATTCCAGTAATTTTAATTCAAGGAGTCCCATTATGAAGACGAAAACGTGCCGCAGGTCCCTGTCTGTCAAAGGAGCAATAGTGCTTGTAGGATCACTGCTGCTGATGTGCTTCGCGTCCGCGGCTCCAAAGGCTGAAGCCGCGTCAAAACTGGCACTGATATCTACCAATCAGGTGCCGTCTGACAGCAAAGATATGATTTTTTTCAAGAAATTCTGTGCTGAAAACGGCTGTGAGCTAATTGAAGTGGATCAGGCCGATGTAACGTCCGGGAAGGCTGATCTAAAAGATTACAACGGGGTGGCGCTTTTTTATATCATGGATTACGGCAATGAGTTTTGGCAGAAACTCGCAGCATATCTAGCTGAAGGCGGGAAATTATTTTGGAGTGGAACGTACGGAGCATTCAAGGATATTGGCGAAAGCGGCAAGAAGGGGTTGCGCGACGTTTTTAAGGCTCAGACGATGCTGTATATTGAAGACCCCCAGCTTGGCAACGGAACGGTTGATACAATGATGTGGATCAAACCGACATCTGAACACGGAATCTTTGAAGACAAGGAAGTAAAATTATACGCGATTTTTTCCGGGGAAGCGATGGGTTTTGAACCTGCCGCTGGCGGCAAAACGGTCGCGTGCTGGGTGAACAGGGATCAAAAGACCGAATCTGGCGGTCCGGCAATAATCGTGTCCGAAAACAATGCAGGAGGGAAAACGGTGCTCCTCGGAGTATATTCCCTCAATCTCCTTGCCAGGGGTTCCGAAGAAGATTCGTTAGTCTCAAGACAAATCTCCCAGCTTTATATCGGCATGTTCAAATGGCTTGGAATTTTTACGGACAAAAAATAAGTTCTAATTCGCCAAAATTTAATTCCGCAGATTATCGCTGGTAAAAACAAAGTGCTGGGGAGGCATGACGACGAAATGAAAATAAGCAAACTCATTCAACCTATGGCAAAAACCTTTATTGTCTGCTGTATTTTAATTATTGTTTCCTGCACCCGCACCGAAAATATCTCCCGGCAAACCTTGCCGGTAAAAGCAAATGATGATTTTGTAAAAAAAATTTTTGTCCTTACGCCACCGGTTTCTCAGAAATTGGCGGACAAGGAAAAAAACACTATCTCATCGGTATCAAAGGAGCTTTCTAAATTTTTTGATAAATCAGGAATAACCTGCGAAATCACTGATGCCGAAAGTCTTGTGCCTTCAGATATTCCGTCCGGGAAACACATCATTTTAGTAACAACCATATCGTCATTATCGGATGAACAATGGGATAAGATAGAAAAGTTTATCGCCTCCTCCGATGGAACTATCATATGGCAGGGAATGCTTGCCAGAAACAGCATACTGCTCGATAGCGACAGAAAACATCTTGAAGATATTGCCGGTGTGAAAATTTCAGGCTATGCCGCCGATGAAAAAATAGGACTTGGCGCCGTTGACAGATTTATGTGGATTTCTCCCACCGCCGACGGGCGCACCGACATTTTTAAGGACTACGCAAAAGATAAAATTTTTGCGGCCTTCGCCGGCGAAGCTGTCGCGATCGAGCCGGCAGGGCAGTCTCGAACGGAAGCGGAATGGCTGCGCCGCGACAGGACAAATTCCGATGGAGCGGCTTTAATCGTAAAATCTCATCCCAGCGGGGCAAAGTCCATTTTTTTCTCAAACTACCTCTTTATTACTGCGATGAGGCAAGACGTTTCTTCACCGGAAGTTAAAGCGGGCAGAGAGATTTTTAACGCGTGTCTTCGATCTGCCGGATGTCCCATTCCAGAGGAAGAATCGGAAAAAAAATCCGTCAGCGCCGACACAAGACCTGTAAATTGGACAGAGATAAATCCAAAAATCCAGTGCCCTCGGTCAATGTGGGTATGGAATAATGAAAACGCGCTTGACGAAGAAAAATCTGAAGAACTGCTTAAATTTTGCGATCTTCGCAAAATTACCGTTATTTACCTGTATACCGGGAAGGATTTTTTCAAAGGAGAAGGCAGAGTGGAAAAGATCCGCGCATTTATAATGGAAGCCGGGAAAAGAAAGATTGAGGTGGAGGCGTTGGATGGCTGGCCCGAGGCAGTTCTCGAAAAACAGCGTAAAAATTTTCTTTCTTCAATAGAAGCTGTTATCGCTTACAACCGCAGCGTTGCCGAAAAAGAGCGATTTGCCGGTTTCCAGTCAGATGTAGAACCGGGCGGCATCGAGGATTATCACAAGACAAAAGAATCGCGTAAAAAAATCAACACGATGTTTATTGAGCTTAACAGGGACTGTTATAATTTGTGTAAACAAAGCGGATTGCCAAATTTCCGTTTTGGTTTGGCTTTGTCGGAAAATTACGATGGCATAGGCAAAATAGATTTTGAAGGGAAAGATGCCTATATCTGCGACCATCTCGCTCGATTTGTTGACTATTTCGCGATTATGTCTTATCATGACAAGGCGGCAGAAACAGCTTCAAATGTTTCTTATGAAATTAATTTGGCTGAAAAATCAGGCAAAACGGCTTGGATTGGATTTGAGACCCTTGACGCGGCAGGGCAATATAGATTGCCACGCGAAATCACATTTTACGAAGAAGGCTTGGAAATTATGGAAAAAGAAATAGAAAAGGTCTTATCCATATACGGAAGGAAAAAAGGATTTGGCGGAATCGCAATACATCATTATGACGCATACAAAAAACTTCAGAATGAACGTATGGAAGGAATTTATAAAGCACCTTCATATTCCGCATCTTATGTGCCGGAAAACATTGTTATAGACGCTTCTAAATCTGATTGGGCTAAAGTTCCGGAGTTTCGTTTTGGAGAAAAAAAATATGTTGTTCACGGCAAGGAACTATGGAAAGGAGAACAGGACTTAAGCGCCAATGCCGGCATAGCCTGGAACGAACAAAACATCTACATTCTTGTTGATGTGAAGGATGACAAACTCCAAATATGCCCGGACGACAAAGAGCTATGGAAAGGTGATCATGTTGGGATATGGATATCTGAGGGAAAAGAAAACTCTCCCGTCTTTCAGTTTGGAATTTCCCCAAAAGAGAAAAAACCGGGTGTTTATATGTGGTATCCAAAGAGTTACACCGAAAGCGCTATAGCTGAGACAGTTTCTTCGATGTCGGCTCAAGCAATCAGAACGGACTCCGGATATATTGTTGAATGTAAAATACCGGCTAAAACTCTGGGAATAAACGGTTTTAAAGATACTGCCCAGCTATACGTAACAATAGATGTCGGAGACTGTGATTCAGAAACGGAACCTCACAAGTCCCTTATATCTCTTTCTCCCATAAGAGAACGTGGCAACCCAATGACATTCGTAAGATTATGCCTGGTAAAATAAAAAACAAAAAGGACTCTAGAAATACTGGGAAATGGCTTGAAAACATAGCATTTTTCCTGACTGAAATCGCCAATGGCAGGATTACCCAGCCGGATATTGCGGAAAAAGCCGGAATTTCAAGAAGTTCTGTGTCCAATGCAATAAGATATATGCTCAAAAAGAAACTGATCGAAAAATCAGGCTCGATCTTTACAAAAGGGGGAAAAAAACCGACAGCCCAGTGGAAATTATCATCTGATATAGGTTTTTTCTTCTCCGCTTATTTCGGCAGGCGACATAACTATTTTGCGATATATGATTTTACCGGCCAAAGAATAAACCTGACGCAAACTCCAGCGTCCCAAGACATAGGCAGCGCCATCAGCGAACTTGCAACGATGATAAAGAAAAATTCTTATAAGCCTCTTTGCGGAATATCAATGGCAACTTCAGGGATTATAGATCGTTCGAGCGGAATTATCTGCCGTTCAAAAATGTGGAACGTTGAAAATTATTCGGCTGTTGAACGCCTTGAAAAAAAACTTCCGAAAATGAATCACGTTCCGCTGGTTGTCTGCGAAAACAGTTCCCGTTTAATCGCTCTTGGACTTACATCTTCTGAAATGCGCGCAAACTCCAGCAATTTTATTACGCTCAATTTTGAAGAAGGCAATCCCGAACGCTTATGTCCTATGGGAATAGGGAGCGCGATGTTCCTTGACGGCAGGATTCACAACGGCTTCCGCGGTGCCGCCGGCGAATTGGATTCCTTCTTCTGGGAATGTATTGATGTTATCAAACGGAAGCAAATATTTATATCTCTTTCTAATCTAGACCAGGCAGACATTGATTTCCTCGCGAAGAAATTTGCGGAAAAATTCGCGCATCTGGTCAATTATCTGGCCGTCAACAAAATATTCATCGTCTTTGACGAGAAGAACAATGTCGTCCCTGAATTTGCCAATGTATTTTCAAAAAAACTCAATTCCGGACTGCTCATGAACACGGATTCCGTCCACGTGGAAACAGTAGACAACGGATTGAATGCTGTTTTAGACGGAGGAGCTGTCTTGCTGAAAGAGAAATTCTTTTCAGATGATGGAAAGTGGATGCTTGAATTCCTTCGCAATTATCTTTCGCCGCGAGAAAATGTCTGACGAATCTTCCCATTGAATTTATCGAAAAAATCGGCCGTCCGATAAATTTTGCCACCTTACACCGATCTTATGACCGGCCTAAAAGCCAGCCATAGGGCTGGCGTTCCCCTGAAAAGACAATTTTGCAATTACCTCGCAAAATTCAGGACAGAATAGAATACTAATATTTATTAGCTATATATAATTATTTTTATCTTTTTCGCTTGATTTATCTTGTTTTCCTCGGTCATCTGGTTTAGGTTATGCGTCGAGGGGGGACTTGCAATGGGATTAAAAAAAAAGGAGGGAGCCATGAATGCGAGGGAAAAAGTTGAATCTGTGGAGAGGGAGATGGTGTCGAGCATCGAGATTGAATCTGCGCGGCGCATATGCCTGCGTGATATAAAGGAGCATCTGAGCGGTCCCTTTTTGTCGTTTGTCCTGCACATTTTTGTTTTAGTTTTTTTCGGCTCTCTGATTGTGATCAAGCCGCCGGAGGAGAGAAAGGAGCTGCTCATTGACGTTGTAAACATGCCTGTCAGGGAGATGAAGAGGGAATTGCCGGAGCCTCCTCCGCAGCCAGATCCCGAGGAGACAGTGGAGAGAGACACGGAGATTGCATCCGAGGCGCCCGAGAATCCTGTCGTGGCTGTGGACACGCCCGAAGTGATGAACCCAGAGCCTCAGCCCCCTGCCCCGAGGATAAATCTTACAGATTCCGTATTTAAGATGCCTGTGGGGCTGCCGCTGCCTATGCAGAACAGAAAGGGGCCTGCGAAGGACAAGATAGTCCGGGATAAAGGTCTTCAGGGGACGGAAAAAAGCGTTGTGAGGGCATTGAATTGGCTTCGCGACCATCAGAATCCGGACGGGAGCTGGGGGGATCAGAGGCACAGCAAGGCCTTTCTCACCAGCGTGGCGCTGATGACATTTCTCGCCCACGGGGAGACTCCGGTATCGCAGGACTACGGGATGTGCATCCTAAAAGCGGCGGAACGGCTGATGGCGATGGTCGAGGGCAGAGGCTCCAGCGGGCTGGTCGCGGAGGACAGGAACACATACGGGCATCCTGCCGTCGCATATGCGCTCGGGGAGACTTTTGCCCTGACGAGGATGCCGAGGGTTGGCAGCGCGATGGAGGCGATGGTGCGGACGCTGGTCTGCGGGCAGAATTCGCTTGGCGGATACAACTACGGGCACAACAACAAGCCGTCGTCTCCGGATCCCGCCGACAGGAAGGCGGTGTCCGGGGTCCCCCGCTTCGATCTTTCGGTGAGCGGATGGCATTATCAGGCCTTGAAGGCTGGCTTCATCGCCGGCAGCGAGACTGCAGGGCTGGAGAAGAGCATGGATGCGGCGCTGTCCGGCCTGAAGAGGGAGATGTTCTCCGGAGGAGGATTCAAGTATTGCAATCTCAACAAGTCGGAAAGCCCCTCGCCCACCATGACCGCAGTGGGCCTTCTTTGCATGCAGATGCTCGGCTCTCCCGACGGGGCCGAGGCGAAGAAGGCGCTCAGATGGATGGAGGAATTCAAGGGCGGCGAGCTTCTTGAATGCAGATGGAGGGACATTGACAAATACTCGAACGGAGGGACGAAATCCTGGCCGCTGTATCAATGGTATTACCAGACGCAGGCGTTGTTCCAGGCCACCGGAGGAGAGGGAAGCCTGTGGACGCGCTGGGACAAGGAGTTCAGGCGGACTTTTCTGCGGGAGCAGGCGGAGGACGGGCACTGGACATCACCTGCGGACAGCTACGCGAGGAAGGGCAGTTCCGGGCATGGAGAGAGGAGTTCGGGCGAGGGTGCGCCTTTCAGCAAGCTGGATCTGGACATATATTCGACATCTCTATGCGGTCTGACTCTGCAGGTCTATTTCCGGTATCTGCCTACCTTCAAGATCGCGTCGGCGCCCCCGAAGGAGAAACGCCGCGGGGCCTCGACGGAGGGCCTGCTGATAGAATGATGCAGGATGCCCCTCCGACACCGAGGGAGCCGCAGGCGGATCCTGATTCAGCTCTTCTTCTCCTTCTCCTCCTCGTCGTCTTCATTTGCGGCCTTTTCCACGGAGTCCTCGAATCCCTCCTTGGCCTTCTTGAACTCGCGGATCCCCTTGCCTATTCCGCGGGCCAGTTCCGGTATTTTTCTTCCTCCGAAGAGGAGGAGGACCACGATGAAGATGACGATGATCTCGGCTGTGCTGAGTCCGAACATTCCAAGCCTCCCTTTTCATGCCTACAATACCACGCCGGACCGATATGTCCAGCATGCTTTCATTCCACGCCCGGCTCCAGGGAGCAGGAGTTCAGCAACCCCCGTCATTCTTGAGACGTTACGAAGCTTGTCCGCCCCAATGGCGGGCTTGTCCGCCCCAACGTAAATATTCACTGAAACGACGAGGTCCAGTGAATATTTACGAGTTCACCTGTCCTTCTTTTTCATCACCACGACCGCGTTGCGCATGGAGTTGAAGATGGAGCTTTTCTCCAGGAGGGAGGCGTATTCGCCGCCATCGAAGATGCCGGACGATGCACGCGCCGAGAAGTCCACGACGAGGAATCTCCTGGCGTTCCCGAAGAAATCCCGCGCCGCGCCACCCTCCTCGATTGCGGAAGATATCCTCATGGAGACTCCAGAGGGGAGTTCGGCGGACCATTCCGCCGGGGGGATCAGCTCCGGGATTTCGTATGCGTCCGGAACGGCAATCACGTATTTGAATTTTTTGAATGAATGCTCGCCGAGCAGGAAGGGATTTTTTCTCGAAACCAGCATATTGTCCATGAAGCCATGCCTTCCAGGAAGGACAAAGGATATTCTGCCGTCTGCGATTTTCGCAAACTCCTCGCATCGGACAGTGAATTCGAGTTTCCCTGGATAGCTGTTGAAATCCGCCTTCGCGTCTCCGGCGAGCCTTGCCGAGATCATCAGCGAGGATGCGCTCTCCTGATAGAATCTCCTCAGATATTCAGGGGTCATTTCCGAAACGCCCTTCTTCATCTTGGCGTGTTCCATCCCGTGGAAACTGGCGGACAGCCTGATCAATGCGGCTCCATCCTCCTCGATTTTCATCATCAGGAGGGCGGAAGAGCCGCTCTCGAAGCCGGAATCGGGCTTTATCCCGAAGAAGGAATCTCCACCTGCGGCCAGTCCCGCCGCGCCCTCGCCGCCCACGGAGCCCAGCTCCGCGTATTGGTCGCTGTCGTTCAGGTATATCGTCCTCCCACCGATCTCAGTCCGCAGCAGCACCTGCTGGAAGAAGCCGGACTGGGGGCATTTCTCCATTGGCGTCATTCTTCCCTCCAGGAAGGGGGTCCCGGCGCAGAGGACGAAATCGTATTTGATTCCGGCCTTGCCCAGCATGGCCCCGATCAGTGCCGCGGTCTCGGCCGACGTGCCATATCTCTCCGAAAGAACCTTGTCGGCATCTATCTGGAAATCGTCCGGAAGCTCGTCGAAGGACGGCCCCGCCCTTCTTATGTTCATGGCGGCGAAGTCGCGTATCGCCCTGACGATGGCATCGGGCTCCTTTCCGCCGCCGAAGATGTCGCTGAATTTGTCAATATCCCTGCATCTTTCCGCGGCGTCGCGTAGCCTTGCGTCCATGCGCGAGGCATAGTCCTTCCATTCGCCCGAGGAGAGAGCGAAGAAGTCGCCGTCCGCCCATGCCGGAGGGATGTCCCCTTCCTTCCTGGCCGCCTGGATGTCGCGGTATGTTCTTTCGATTCCGTCCCTGCCCACGCTTCCCTCCGCGAGCCTGCCTCCAACGCGTTCAACGAACCGCAGCGGGACTGCGTTGGGGTTCTTCACGGATATCCTCTTTTTCAGCACCTTGTTGAAGCTCCGGAGATTGTCAATGAAGGAGATAAAAGGCCGTTTGAAGTTTCTTCTCGCGGTCTTCAATTCGATTCTGGAGCCTATGTCCACTCCCGGCAGGCTCAGGACGAGGATCTTGCCTGCCGGATATCTCGGCGCGGTGGAGCTCCAGCCCTGGTCCATCAGGTTCATCTCGGCGGGACTGATCTCCTTGACCACACCGTCCTTGGAGACCACCCTGGCGTATTCCACCTTCACCTCGGCGGAACCTTCGTTGAAGTGGAACTTCATCTCGGATATTTCCATTTTTCCCGAGAAGTCGAGGAGTTCGGCGGCCAGCGTCCGCGTCTCGGTCCATGAGCTGGCATCGGCGATTTCGATCTCGCTGTCCACGGAGATTATCCTGTATCCGTTTTCTTCGGCCTGCGCATCGGGTGCGCCCGTTCCGCCGCCTTCATGCCTTTCCGCGACCGGGAAGCTCATCAAGTCGAGCTGCCTTCTGCCCAGCGCCTTCTTGAGTTCAACGTATTCCGATGGTGAATACTCGACGGATTTCAGGACGAACTCTGAGTCGTATGCTATCGAGTCGTGCCCGGTCCGGTAGCCATGCGACCATTTCAGCGAGGGGGTGTCCAGTTCGCTCCTCCCCATCTGCGCGAATCGCGGGAGAGGGGGTGAATCTTCGGCGGGTCTCATCTCGATCTTCTCCCTGACACCGCATGCTATCTCGGTGAAAAGCGGGAACCTCCTCTTCTCCAGCCCCATCTTGCCAAGGAGGAAGTTCGCCATGCCGACTTCCCGCGACAGGAGCGGCGGAAGAAGGACCACGGAGGATGAATTGCCGACGAGCATTTCCGGCATTGTGAACTTGAAAGAGAGCGAGAGCGGGGTCGCCGTGTCGGAGAGATCCTTCGGAAGCAGTTCGAAGGACTCCACCCTGCACTCGCTGTTCGCGCGCCTGGCGACCGTCTCTATGAAATCGCGCATCTGCTCCTGGTTTCTCCTCAGCAGGTCGCCCCTGTATGCGCTGTCGTTTATCCCGGCGAATGCGATCCGGGTCTCGCCCGATCCGGAACCGTCCCTGCGAATTTCGCAGACTGTCTCGATGGACAGCATGTTTTCGGACGCAGGGATTATGGGGGAAATCCGCAGGGTGTCCCCCTCGGGCTTCGCCACGAGATAGCTCTTGTCCGAAAGATAGGCCGCCAGCAGCTCCTTCTCGGTTTCTCCGGTGGCGTCCATGAGGATGTAGCTTCCGTCGGCCTTCTCCACGCAGCCTATGGCGTGGTTGAAGAACGGGGTGGGGACTTCGGGCTCCTTTTTCGGGCCGGCCATGATAAGGACCGGATAGGCCTTGAGCCCGGCCATGCGCAGCATCGCGACCAGCAGGGCGGCCTTGTCGCGGCAGACCCCGTAGCGGTTCTCGAAGGTGATGGACACGTCGTGCGGCTCGTATCCCGGCGCCTCGTCCTCGGTGGTGATGCCCATGTAGCGGACCTTCTGCGAGACGAAGTCGAATATCGCGCGGGCCTTCTCCTCGTCCGTCCTCCTGCCCTCGCAGAGCCTGTCCACCTCCTCCCTCATCGCCTGGGTCGTCTTCCCGATGTGCGGGAGACATAGGTTCCAATACCATTTGGAGATGTCCTCCCAGCTCTTGACCGTGCCTACGACCAGCCTCTGGACGCTCGTGTAGAGGGGGGGCATGCCCGGCTCCGGGAAGACCTGCGGCACGTTTCTGGCGTGCCATCTGTGGACTGTTTCGGCGCCCTCCGTGCCGCTGGAGAACTCAATCGTCCCCTTCTCCTCGTCCTTCAATGCGAAATTCGCAAGCGGCAGCTCCTGCGGGGAGCGTATTTCCACCTTGTAGTCGAGGATGGGCCGGTCCGACTGGAGCACAATGTATTCCGACCAGGTGCCGGGCATCCGCGCCTTGAGGGTCTTCTCGATGAAGCGGTAGTGGATGATGTCGCCCGGTTCGAGACCCGGAAGATTGAGGGTGGTCAGCTTCTGGCTCGGATCGTATATGTTGGAGCCCATCTGGTGGTGGCTGACGGATGTCCTGCTGTTCGCGGCGATGTCTATGGGGGCGATGCTTCCGTCGGGCTTGATGATTTCCGCCACAAGTATCTCGATAGTCTGGTAGTGGCTGTTGAAGTGGAAGTCTATCGTCCTGTAGTCCGAGCGCCCCTTCTCCGTGAGGATTTTGAGATAGACATCGTCCACGTTGTCGCCGGTCCCGTCCGGAGAATAGCTCAGGTTCTGGATGCCGGCGAGGAGAATCTCGTCCGCGTCCGGATAGGCCCCCTGCCCGATCTGCAGAGAGGCGCGGTGGACCTCGGCTGGCGCCGGAAACTCGAAGGCCGGGAGAAAGGTGGCGGAATACAAGAGAATAACAGCGGACAGTATCCTGAACATTCCAATTGGCATTGTCGTCCTCGTGGTTGCCGGGCCAGTCCGGCCCGGTGCTTGTAGTCTGTGGAACGGGCCTGAATATAAACTTGGAACCGGCATAATGCAAAAAAAAAATGCGGTGCTATAGTTACCTACTTGTCCGACATTATGAACAACCGGAGGAATTTGGCCCACATGAAGAAGCTTCTGACTATTCTGGCGGCGGCAATGCTTGCGGTTTCCGCGTCCGCGCAGGACCGCATCGCCGTCGTTGACATGGACAAACTGTTCAACGAGTATCACAAGAAGAAGATAGCCGACATCGAGCTGAAGAGGCAGGCCGAGACATACAAGAAATACGCCGACGAGCTTGGTGCGTCCCTCGAGAAATTCCAGCAGGAGTTCAAGGCCCTGCGCGACGACTCGCTCAACATTGCGCTGAGCGATGTCGAGCGGGAGAACAAGAGGCTCTCCGCGCAGGACAAATACCGCCAGATGAAGGAGAAGGAGGAGGAGCTCAAAAGCTACAGCATCGAGAAGCAAAATATGCTCAAAGGCAAATACGACGAGGTCCGGGAGAGGCTCGTCGCGGAGATCAAGGCCGTGGTGGGGAAGGCCGCCGGAGAGGCCGGATACGGGATAGTTCTCGACAAGTCCGGAAGAACCTCGAACCAGATTTCATCGGTCGTCCACTGCTCGGCGGAGATAGACATCACCGATGCCGTCCTGAAGAAGCTCAATCCCGATGAGAGCAGGCCGGCCGGAAACGGCAAGGAGGAAAAACAGGAGCAACAGAACAAGGAGCAGGCGAAATAATGGAAAAGAAGACTTTCACCGCTGAAGAAATTGCGAAAATCGCGGGCGGACAGCTCGCGGGCAACCCGTCGGCCAGGATATCAGGCATCGCATCCCTGAGGGATGCCGGGCCGGAGGATCTGTCCTTCCTCTCGAACAGAAAATATTGCTCGTCGCTGGAGACGACGAAGGCGGCCGCGGTGATAGCCGGAAAGGATGTCGCAGGCAGGTATCCAAATAAAACCCTGATCATATGCGAGAATCCAAACATCGCCTTCTCCAAGGCGATAGCGCTCTTCGCGCCACCTGCGGTCAAGTTTCCTCCGGGCATAGCCCCGGGGGCATATGTCTCGCCATCGGCAAAGCTCGGAGCCGGCGTCCATGTCGGGCACAACGCCGTGATAGAGGATGGCGCCTGCGTAGGGGACGGCACCTCGATATGCGCCGGGGCCTATGTCGGCCACGAATGCAGGATAGGCTGCAGCACATTGATCTATCCGAACGTCTGCATCAGGGAGCGATGCATAGTGGGCGACAGGGTTGTAATCCACTGCGGCGCGGTGATAGGAGCCGATGGCTTCGGATTCGAGGCCGGGCCGGCCGGAATAGTCAAGATCGAGCAGGTCGGAATAGTCGAGATACAGTCCGATGTCGAGATAGGGGCGAACACAACGATAGACCGCGCCAGATTCGGAAAGACCCTGCTCAAGAGGGGGGTGAAGGTTGACAATCTCGTCCAGATCGCGCACAACGTCGTCGTCGGCGAATTCTCCATGCTCATTGGACAATCCGGGGTCGCCGGCAGCACCGAGATAGGCAGAGGCGCGATACTCGCGGCGCAGGGAGGCATAGCTGGCCATCTGCACATCGGCGACGGGGCAAAAATCGCGGGACAATCCGGTGTCACCAAGGATATCGCCCCGGGACAGGCCGTGGTGGGAACCCCTGCGGAAACCCCGAAGGAGTTTATGGAGAGAGTCGGGCTTCCGGGGAAGCTGCGCAAGGCTTCCCAGACTATCGCCGCGCTCGAAAAGAGGATTGCCGATATCGAGAACGAAATGGCGCGTCTGAAAGGTGCTTGACTATGATAATCCCCGGAATCCGGAACGCCGGACTCCGGACGCTGAGAGTGCGAACGTGCAAGCGCCGAACGTGCGAACGTGCGAACGTGTGAACGTGTGAACGCTGAACGGAACAAAGTGTCATGAACAAATCACTGGCCCCACTCATCGTATCCTTCGCCGCGATAATACTGCTCACGTTCATGGTGATAAACTCGCGGACGGCCAGGCCCGAGCTCGGGCAGGAGAATCCCGGGATGAAGAACATGCTCTCGCTGGGGGAGAGGCAGAGAAAGCCCAATCGCCAGGGACTCCGGACTACGGAAGCGAAGCGGAAATCCAACCTCTCTCCCGACATGGAGAAGCTCGCGGAGAAGGCGAGGAAAAGCCTCGCCGCAGGAAACCCGGAAGAGGCGGAGGACGCCCTCAAGACCATCCTGGTGTTCAGTCCCTCCGACAAGACCGCTCTCGCGCTTCTTGGCGGGGTCTTTTTCCGGTCTGGCCGATACCCCGAGGCGGAGGAAATTTTCAAGCGTCTCGCTTCGATCGAGGATTTCAAGAACGCCACGACATTGAACCACATGGCTTCCGCGATCGCGAAGAGAGGCAGGCACAAGGAGGCCGTCGAACTATGCATGAAGGCGCAGCAGCTCGACCCGAATTTCGCCGAGGCGTATCTGAACGCGTCGGCCATCTACGCCGCAGGGGGGGAAAACGAAAACGCGTCCCGCCAGATGCTGCTCGCATACAAACTGATCGGACACGGAATACTGTCCTACTCCCTCGACCCGGTATTCGACAAGGTCCGGTCCACACCAGAGTTCCAGGAAATGATCTCGCGGGCGAGAAAGGATTGGGAGCGCAAACGCCAGGAGGAGAAAGAGGGCGGAGCCCCAGTAAATATCCACTGAACTCTTACGAGTCCCAGCTAAAAAGGATTGATCCGCGGAATGGCCTCAATCCCAGCTTGGGGACGAATAGTGGGCCATGAAGTTGGACCAGTTGCATGGCGGGGCTTTTTCGGGCGGGCAGGTCTCCCCATTACCGATGGATCCGGCGGCACGGCAGCCCATTCTTCCCGCTAAAAACAAGCTACGCCTTGCTCCATATCCGCGTGTTGAGGTCGAGTTCCTCCACAATTCCTGCGGACATGTTTATGAAGGAGAAGTATTCGGATAGGGTCCCCATGTCGCCGGCCGCGGTGAAGACAGCCGGCTCGAAGAGGTTCTTGCTGCTCGGGATCGCCACAAAGAGCTTCGAACCGACGAAAGAGAACGAGATATCCCCCCGCAGAGTTTCCTCGCCTTGGCGCTGAAGTCCAGCATCCTGCGCATAAGCGCCGGAGAGAGTATGTATCTGGCCTCGACCTGCTCGCTTCCATACACCACGAATTGCTTTTCGAAGTCTGGGTCCTCGATCTTCACAAGCTGATCCCTGCCCATGTTCCATGACTGCAGGGCCTGTCCGAGAAATCCGAAGAACTTCTCGGCAAGGTCCGGCAGGACGACCGTCCTTCCCTTGAAGTCCTTGTTGAAGTCCGCAATGATGAATACCCCCTTGAAGATGGTGTGCCACTGCTCGTGCCTGTTTCCGTGTTTGTCCCTTGTTTCGGTCTTGTATTCCGAGTGTATCTCGGAGAATTCGATCTGGGTCCTGCCAATCGTCCCCGATATCCGGTCCTCGCTGCGGTATCTGTCCGGAACGGTCGTGAATATGCCGCTGGCCATGTAGCGGCTCTGCTCTATGCCCCCTGCCGGATTGTATGAAAGCGAAGGGTCCACGAACTTGACTATCTCCCCGACCACCCTGAACTTGTAGTCGAACTTGTAGGAGTCGAAGTCCTTCTTCACCGACGAAATGTATAGGATGATGGAGGCGATGATGGCGAGCACCAGGGGGATGAAGCATATCGGCGAGGCTTTGAGCAGAAGAAAGAGAGCCAAGGAGAGCAGAGCTCCGGAAGACATGATTCCGAGAATGGTCCAGATTCCTTTCGCCACCTTGCGGCGCAGTTCCTCCAGCGGCGCAAAACGTCCGGCAAGGGGACCTCCGACAAACTCCGCAAAATCCCGATCAGTCTTCATGGTCGCGCTCTCCTCCCTCCAAAATTTCACCTCCTGCATAATCTCTCACGGATTGCCATCTATTCAAATGTCTTTTGATTTCACCGTAGCGGAGACTATATTCCATCGAATCCAACGAGGTAGAGTCGGCCAGGGAACTTTCCCAGAAGATAAACGACATGAACGCGAAGGGCGTGAGATGACGTCTGTGGAAGGCCCCTCGTTCTTCGTCAACAAGCTTGAGGTCGTGAAGGTGGACTTGGTCCGGAAGGCCACCGGGAACGGAAAGACCCGCGCCATCGAGATGGCCAAGAGCGCCGGGGACAAGCTAGGCAGACTCGTCTCCGCCAGGCAGGGCATAGTCCAGATAACCAAGATGAACTCGTCCGAGACCAGCGACTGGGGCATGTATGACACGCAGACCATAGACAAGGTTGCGAAACTCGCAGTAACCCTCGAATTCGAGATAGAATAGGAGAATTTCATGATAGAGCTACCGATAACGGGCGGAAAAGGAAGCTACCAGTTGAATCCCTCGAAGATAATCGCGCTGGGCAAGAACTACCTCGACCACATCAAGGAGCACGGCAAGCTGGACGTGTCGAATTTCAACGACGATGTCCCCAAGGAGCCTGTGCTCTTCGCGATAACCCCCAACGCGCTTGTCGGGCACGGCGACGCCATAGTCATTCCATCCTTCCTGAAGAGATACGGTTTCGAGAATCCGCGAGTGGACTACGAGGCCGAGCTGGCCTTTGTGATCTCAAGGAGATGCAGGAACGTCCCGGAGAAGGATGCCCTGGATTTCATCGAGGGCTTCACCTGCTTCAACGATGTCAGCCAGCGCAACATCCAGAAGAGCGACATCTCGGGATGGTTCAGGGCGAAATCGCTCGACACCTTCGCTCCCGTCGGGCCATGTCTCGTCCCGCCCGGCATGATCGGAGATCCCCAGAATCTCGACATCACATGCAGGCTCAACGGGAAGGTCGTGCAGAATTCGAACACCAGACACATGATATTCAATATCCGCCAGATGCTCTCCTTCATCTCGATGAATTTCACCCTCGAGGCCGGCGATCTGATATCAACCGGGACTCCGTCCGGCGTAGGCGCCCTCAGGCATGGAGACATCGTCGAGGTCGAAATACAGAACATCGGCATCCTCCGCAACAATGTCGTAGAAGAGGACATGCCCGACGCGGGGTAAGCCTGCCGCTCGAAAAATCGTTCACGGGACAGCGGGATATCCCTTCCCGGATTGCCAAATCCGGATGCCGCGATATATCCACATCGAATCGTTCACGAAAAAAAAGACGGATACATCCGGACCACACGAACCTAAATTAAGCAGTTGGCCGCATTTGCCGCAGATACGAGATCCCGAAGCACAAGCATTCGGGATCGAGA
>DYMC01000182.1 GCA_020721745.1 Lentisphaera sp.
GGCGTAAAAATGGAGGGACGCGCTTGCGCGTCCGGAGTTTTGCAATTGGCTCTTAAAGCTGAATTTCTCGTCAGCGTAGCTAACCAACCAAGGAGACAGACATGAGGACGATACTAGGTGCCGCGCTCGCTCTTTTCTGTTCGCAGGTGTTCGCCCAGCAGGCGACAATCAGGTTCCGGACCAGCTTTGTGGATGATGCCGGCTCCATCAGGGCCCTGAACGGGGTCCAGGGAGGGCCTCTGAGCAGCAACTCCCACGATGCGGATCTGACTGCGCACTACAAGGCCGCGGGGGTCTCGCTGGTTAGATTTCCCTATGGGGACGGGTTCAACGACGGGTTCAAGTTCGAGCCGAAGGATCCAAAGGAGGGTGCGCCTGTCGCGAAGACATTGTCGAAGCTTACCCTTTCCGACATCTTTCCTGACAGGGAGGCCGATACGAATTCCGAATCCAGCTACGACTTCAGCGATCTGGACAAATATGTTTCGGCGATCAGGAAGAGCGGGGCCGAGCCGGTCTGGCAGGCCATATACGACATAGGCAAGGGGGGGACGGGCTGGCTGGACAACGGGATGCAGGGGGGCAAGTCTCCGCTGGAGACGATGAAGTGGAACTCGGTGGTGCTCAACGTCCTGAGACATATGAACAACGGCTGGGCCAGGGGGGGTAGATGGGATGTGAAATACGTCGAGTTCATGCATGATCCGGCCGGATCGGGGGGATATGACTTTCGCTTCGAGGACAGGAACGTGAGGATGGGAAAGCTTAGCGATGCCAGGCCCGGCAGGGCCCAGTTCATGAACGACTTCATCGAGTTCATACGCACTGTCGAGAAATACAACGCCGGCTACGGCGGGAATGTGAAGGTCGTAGGGCCGGGGCTCGACGCGGAGCAGACGATAAAGTTCATCCCCGAGATAATGAACAGGCTCGGTGCGCTCAAGATCAACCCGGAGATACTGGTCTTCGCATATCGCGACTACAACAGCCCGCAGAAGATATCCGAGAACGCCAGTTTTATAAGGACGGAGCTGGACAGGATGGTGCTGGGCGACTATCGCGGCATACAGCTTTGGAACGTCGGATGGAACTGGTCTTTCTTCTATCCGCCGCTGCAGGGCAGGAAGAACGTGACGGCGAACGATGTCAGCGCATGGATCATGGCGCACAACCTCCAGTGCAAGACCGTTGTGCAGCCATACTGGGACTCGGCGGTCGTGAACAGGG
Source organism: Lentisphaera sp. (assembly GCA_020721745.1). Classification (GTDB taxonomy): domain Bacteria; phylum Verrucomicrobiota; class Lentisphaeria; order Victivallales; family GWF2-50-93; genus DYMC01. The sequence continues at coordinate 1,228 of DYMC01000182.1, forward strand.
CCTCCCGGGGGGCGATGAACGCCGAGATTCCGCAGCCTCCGGACTCGTTCTATTTCAACCTGGATGGCAAGGGAGAGCCGAAGCCAGCGTATTTTGGCTGGATGGCGATGGACAAGATATCTAGGGAGACGCCGGTCCGCCTTCACGTCAAGGGAGGGACGAAGGACAATCTTCTCACGGTGCTCGCCGCGAAATCCTCGAACGGGAGGAAGCTCCATATTCTTGTGACCTATTGGAAGGAGACTCCGGATGGCGCGCCTTCGGTCCTGAGATATTCCGTAGATGTGGCGAACTTCTACCAGAAGGAGGGATCGCGGGGCAAGTTCTATGTGATAGACAAGAACAGCAAGGCTTTTCAGCCTGCGAGGGACATAGTCCCCGGGAAGGGGAGGGATGGAGCTTTGGCGATATCGGAGGACATCTCCATGTGGTCGGCACAGCTCTTTGAGTTCGAGCGCTGACTGCGGATGCAGTCGGAGCCTGTCTGCATTTCATCTAGGCGTAGTTTGCGCTGTCCCAGCGCAAACATCTTTGCGCCGGGACGGCGCAAAGTACTAGCCCAAATTTCGCGCCCTAAAAAATAAGATTGTTTATTATCAACGACTTACGCAAATCAGCCCGTTTTTCCTGCGGAAAACGGGCTAGGCCGAACGGTAAATATTCACTGGAGCCAATTGCAAAACTCTTTTCGCGGGCATGCAACACGTGATTTCATACGTGTCAAGGGCATGCCCCCGCCTCTGGAGGGGACGCGCCCCGATGCCCTGTCGGGATCGGGATAAAGAGACTTGCTCGTCCGGAGTTTTGCAATTGGCTCATTTTTAGTACGGATTCAGTAAACGAACGTAGTTTACTGAATACGTACTTCAGACCTTGGAGGCTGTCCGCATTGTCTTTGCGTGGCGGATTTCCCGCGAATATTTCCTCAGGACTGGCTTGATTTCGCCATCGAGGAAGTCCTCCACCTGCGATGGCGCCCTGCCCACGAATTTCGCGGGGTCCAGAATTCCGTCGAGCCTGCCTGCGACTTTCGCGAAGAGCCTGTCCTTCGCAATTCTCTCCATGAGGTCGTTCGCCTTTCCGAATTCCTTGATCTGTCTCGCCGCCTCCATGGAGTGCTTACGTATGGCCTCGTGAAGCTCCTGCCTGTCGCCGCCCGCCTTGACCGCCGCCATGAGTATGTTCTCCGTCGCCATGAACGGCAGCTCCCTTCTCAGATTCGATTCGATGACCTTTGGCCAGACCTGCATTCCCTCCACGATTTCAGCCAGCATGGACACTATGATTTCTGTCGCCAGGAAGGCCTCCGGAATGACTATGCGCCTGTTCGCCGAGTCGTCGAGAGTGCGCTCGAACCACTGGCACGAATGGGTCGCGGCGGCGTTGGCCGGAAGGGATATGACGTATCTGGCGAGCGAGCATATCCTCTCGCATCTCATCGGGTTGCGCTTGTATGCCATCGCGCTGGAGCCGATCTGGTTCTTGCCGAAGGGCTCCTCCAGCTCCTTCAGGTTGGCCATCAGGCGGATGTCCCCGGCCGCCTTGTAGGCGCTCTGGGCAATTCCCGAAAGGACCGAGAGCACGTAGTAGTCGGCCTTGCGGGTGTATGTCTGGCCGGAGACCGCGACCGGGCGTCTGAAACCGAACGCCTTTGCGATTTTCGCATCAAGGGACTTGATTTTGGCCTCGTCCCCCTCGAAGAGCTCCATGAAGCTGGCCTGGGTGCCGGTTGTCCCCTTGACCCCCCGGAACGGGAGGTTGTCGAGCTCCAGGTCGAGCCTGCGCAGGTCGAACAGGAAGTCCTGCAGATAGAGGCAGAAGCGCTTGCCGAGCGTGGTCGGCTGGGCCGGCTGGCAGTGGGTGAACGCCAGGACGGGCAGGTTCTTCCGCTCGTCTGCGAATTTCGCAAGGGCCGACATGAGGAGGAGAAGCTCTGCTCTCGCGATGCGGAGCGAGTCCCTGATCTGGATTATTTCCGAGTTGTCGGTTATGAAGCAGCTTGTCGCGCCGAGGTGGATTATGGGTTTTGCCGAGGGGCATTGTTCGCCGAATACATGTATGTGGCTCATCACGTCGTGGCGCAGTTCGGCCTCCTTGCGGGCGACGGCGTCGAAGTCAATGTCTTCAGCATGCGATTCCATCTCCTGTATCTGGGAGGATTTTATTGGTATGCCGAGAGTTTTTTCCGCCTTTGCCAGCTCTATCCAGAGTTTTCGCCACAGCGAATGCTTGTTCTGGGCCGACCAGACGTAGCTCATCCTTCCGCCGGAGTATCTTCCGACGAGAGGGCTTTCGTAGCTGTTCTTCGATTCGGGCACTGCAAAGCTCCTTGCTATTTGCTTTTTTCAGCGGATAATATACATTTCGCCCTTTCATTTTAAAATTTCAAGGCTTACATTTATAGAAAAAGGTCATGCGATGGGCGAAGACTCGATGAAATCCAGAATATACGCGGTGGTCATCCGCACGAACAACATAGAGAATCTGCGCAACTTCTACAGGGATGCCCTCGATCTGGGGCCTCCCGTCGTTGACAGCAACCACTGGGTAGAGTTTAAGCTGGGCGATGCGGCCAACCTCGTCCTGGAGGCGATAGACCCCGACGCGCCCGATGCCGAAGCGGAGCCGGGAAGCAGGGTGGACTGGGCGCTCAGGGTTGACGACCTTGATGCGGAGAAGGAGCGTTTGGCCGGGGCCAAGCTGGAGCCCGCTGGCGAGGAGTCCGACAGGTTTGGCAAGCGCGTCTTGAAATATCTCGATCCTGACGGCAACCTTGTCCATCTGATTTCCGAGAAGGAATGAGCCTTGGCCGTGCGGAGCGGTTCATGGCGACTCGATTATCACGATTTTGACGAAGTGGCGCATCACAATTATCTGCGCGACCAGCAGTATCCCGCACGTGAACAGCATCCTGTTTTTTTCCCCACCGAAACTGGCGAAGACGCGGGGTAGCAGCAGATGCAGCATTGGTATCGCTGGAATCCAGAGCCTGCCCACCTCCCCTCTTGTTGGCGTGAACGCGAGGAAGAGCAGGCACGCGAGCGATGCGGTCGCGGCAGGATCGGACGACAGCGACATCGTTTTTCGGAGGAAGTCCGCCATCTCGTTTCTCCTACGGGCCAGGAATCCGGGGATGAGCAGCGAGAGCGGGATTCCCGCGCCGCAGATGAACTCGATGTAGTTCACGATCTTCCATTCCCACGTGCGGACCGCCTGGTCGCGGTAGAACTGGGCATTGTTCCCGAGGCATCCTAG
>DYMC01000183.1 GCA_020721745.1 Lentisphaera sp.
ATAATGGACCTCTACCCGTATTCGAGCGGTTTCACCGGAGGCAAGGTCAAGGATATAAACGTCTTCCTCAGATGGCTCAAGAGCGCCAGAGACGCCAAAATCCTCTCATCCCCGAACCTCATCGTGGACCTCGGCGCGACCGCGAGCATGGTCACCGGAGAGGACGTCCCCATAATCCAGACCCAGGTGAACGGAGGCACCGTCACCACATCCACGCTGTTCAAGCGCATCGGCGTGAAACTAAACGTGACCCCGCTGATAATCAACAGGGAGAGCGTTCGGCTGAAGGTGAACCCCGAAGTCAGCTCGATTATCCGCTACGAACCCTTCACTCAGAACGACATCACCGTCAACAATCCCGTCGTCGCGATCCGAAACATCGAGACCGAGCTCCTGGCCGCCGACAAGGACATCGTCCTCATCGGAGGGCTCTTCTCGAGCGAAAAGATAAAATCCACCCGCAAGATCCCGTTCGTCAGCGACATGCCGCTCCTCGGCGAACTCTTCACCTCCGTGGACGAGTCGGATGTCAAAAAGCAACTCGTCTTCTTCATGAAGATAAGGATACTCGATGCCGGCGGCGGTTTCGTCGCTTACGACATAGAACGGTCGGCGATGGAGGCCAATGGTATCGGGGACGCGATAAGAGATTCGGAGAAGCTCTTCCCAAGCCCCGACAAGAAGCCGGAGGACAAGGGTAAATGATGTCGGCATGGAGAAAACTGAATTCCAAGAATCTCATTGCTTTGGCTCTGGCCGTCCTCCTGCTCGCCGGAGCGGCTGGGATGGCATTGAAGCTCAGGAAAAACGCAATATCCAAAGGCGGAACGGCCCTCGACAGATTCTTCACCGTCCGGAGAGGAGAAATGGTCATCGGCGTCTTCCTATCGGGCAACGTAAACGCCAAGCAAAAGCACAAGCTGGCTCTCGAGGCGAATTTCAAGACGACACTCACCTGGATAACAGCAGAGAATTCAACAGTGAAAAAAGGCGATGTGGTCGCACGCTTCGAGACCGACGACCTTGCGCAGAAGATTGAGGAACTCGAACTCTCGCTCCAGAATTTCCTTAAGGAGAGGGATATATCACTCGAGGAGATAAGGATACAGAAGAGCGTGAACGAGGCGCAGAAGAAAATCGCAGGCGACAACTTGCTCGACGCCGAAGACGCCTTCGTGAAATATCGCAAGCTGGAAGGCCCCAAGGACTCCGATACGCAGAACGTGAAGGTAGAGGAGGCGGGGAAGCTTCTCGAAGACGCAAGGAAGAACTACGAGGAGGCTCTGGCGACATTCAAGCAGACCGTCTTCATGGAGGAGGACGACAGGAAAAAGGAGATGGAGAAACTGACGGCTCTGGAGAAGAAGGTCAAGACCGAGGAGATCAACTACAACAACTCCATCCTCGACAGAAAAATATTCAAGCGCTTCACGTATCCGAACAAGCTCACACAGCTCTCAAACAAGGTCGAACAGGAGAAGCTCAACCTCAACAAGGCGAGCGTCACCGCCAACTCACAGCTCCTCCAGAAGGAAAACCAGCTCTCCAAGATCGAAGCGCAGATCAGGAAGACCCAGTATGATCTGGAAAAACACAGAAACTATATGCCCCAGATGCAGCTGGTCGCGCCAGTCGATGGAATCGTCACCTACTCCGATCCCGACCGCCGATGGGGCACACAGGAAATAAAGGTCGGAATGGAGGTCAGACCCAGAGATGTCCTCGTCACCATCCCGGAGATGAGCACCCTCGTGGTGGAATTCGACCTCCCCGAACAGTATCGGGCAAAGGTCAAGACCGGCGACAAAGTGGTCGTCCAGCCAGATTCAATCCCAAATCTCAAAATCACCGGAAAGCTCTCCAGCATCGCACCAACTCCGGTGAATCAAATACACTGGGATAGAAACTCCCCCAAGATATATCCCTCAAAGGTGGAGCTCGACGAGCAGCCGGAAAGCCTCGTCAGCGGAATGAGCGTCCGCATAGAAATAATAACGGATACGCTGAAGGACGTCCTATACGTCCCGGTCGAGGCGGTATTCGACGAGGGCGGAAAATATTTCGTCTATCTGAAGGTGAACGGCACACCGGAAGTGAGGGAAGTCCAGATAGGCACATCCAACGACTACTATGTCGAGATAAAATCCGGCCTCCAGGCCGGCGAAACAGTGTATCTCTACAGGCCCTTCCAGAAGTGAAGATTAAATCAACATCAGTATACTGGACTATCAAGGCAATTGCAAGGTTGCCGAAGCTAGGGCGGTTTCGCCGAAACCGCCGTAAAAAGGTAGGGCGCGATCGCCGTATCGCGCCGTCTTTGGACTGCCATTCTTGCCGCCAAGTAGGGCGGCCATTCCTGGCCGCCAAAGGGTATGGCGCGATCAGAGTTTACCCCGATTCTAATGATATCGGGGCATCGCGCCGCCTTCATCAACAATGAGGCGATCCGCATGACCAGCGTAGTCAGGATGAAAAATCTTAGCAAGTCCTATAGGATGGGGGAGGGGGATCTCCTCGTCCTAAAGGGGCTGGACATCTGTATAAACGAGGGAGAGTTCGTCGGAATCATGGGAGCCTCCGGCTCGGGAAAATCCACACTGCTCAACATACTCGGACTCCTCGACGTGCCAAGCACAGGCTCATATGAATTGAGGGACCGGGAAGTCGGCGGACTCAGCGACGACGAGCTCGCCGAACTGCGGAATTCATACATAGGATTCATATTCCAGAGCTTCAACCTCTTCCCCCATCTCACGGTCCGACAGAACATAGAGGTCCCTCTCGTCTACGCCGGAATCCCCAGGCGCGACAGGATGCGAATATGCCAGGAGAAGGCGGAGAAAGTGCGCCTCGGCCACCGGCTTGAACATCGTCCGACTCAACTCTCAGGCGGCGAATGCCAGCGCGTCGCCATCGCGAGGGCCCTCGGCAACAACCCATCCTTCCTGCTCGCGGACGAACCCACCGGCAACCTGGACGAGAAAACTGGCAATGAAATCATGGCCATCTTCAAGGATCTCCACAGAAACCACAACACCACGATAATAATGGTCACACACAATCCCGAACTCGTCCACTACTTCGACAGAATCATATCCCTGAAGGATGGAAGGGTGGAAAATGCTTAAGACCGATCTCCTCAAACTCTCTTTCCACAACATCTTCCTCCACAAGGTGAGATCGTCGCTCACATCCCTCGGAATTATATTCGGAGTCGGCAGCGTCATCTCCATGCTCGCAATCTCCGAAGGTGCCAAAAGAGAGTCTCTCGCCCAGATCGAAGCAATGGGAACAGACAAGATACTCCTCTTCAGCAGAAAACCCATAGTGGCAATGTCCTCGGGCTCCGCAGACACGGGAATGGTCCAGAAGTTCGGTATAACCGAGAATGATCGCCTCACACTCCGCAATTTCGACAACATCACAGGAATCACCACCGCCAGAAACGCAAGAAAAAAAATACTCCGGGGAGCCACACCCGTCCGAGCAAAAGTCGTTGGCGTCTCGATCGAATTCCTGCATGACACCAAATGCGATGTCGTTGACGGAAGATGGTTCACACCAATAGATTCCGAAAGCCGCCCGCCCCTCTGCCTGATAGGCAAGAACCTCAAGAAAAACCTCTTCAGCATCGGAAAGCAGAACGTAGTGGGCGAGATGATCCGGGTGGAGAACTTTGTCTTCAAAATCATCGGAGTCATCGAAAACAAGGTCGGAAGCCAGCTGCCCGAACTCGACAGCCCCAACGACATGGTGCTCATCATGCAGGATACATCCGACGCACTCTTCGGGCGGAACTCCTACACTATGCGCACATCAAGACAATTCGACATCGAGGACGTGGACTACGACCTGCTGATAATAAAAGTCGGCGACATTTCATTCATAGACGACACGGCGAAGCGAATCAAAAACTACATGGAGAAAACCCACAGCAGGCAGGAGGACTGGGGTGTCGTGGTCCCCTACGACCTCCTGAAACAACGGGAGAAAACTCAGAACATCTTCACCATCATAATGAGCTCCATCGCAGGAATATCCCTCCTCGTCGGCGGAATAGGCATCATGAACATCATGCTCGCCAACGTCTATGAACGCAGAAAGGAGATAGGCACCAGAATGGCCCTCGGCGCCAAGAAAAAGGACATACTCGCGCAATTCCTCGTCGAAACAGTGCTCCTGACACTCAGCGGAGGCTCGATCGGCATCCTCGTCGGAATATTCCTCTCGCAGGCCGTCACATACTACGCCGACTGGAAGGTCGTATTCACCTTCTGGAGCTTCGCGCTCTCGTTCATCATATCCACCCTGGTCGGAATAGTATTCGGCACTTATCCCGCCTGGAAGGCATCAAGACAGAACCCAATCGAAATCCTCAGAACAGAATAGGGCTGCCCTCTGCCCTCTGTCGTCTGTCCTCTGTCTTCTGTCCTCTGCCCTCTGTCGTCTGCCCTTCGC
>DYMC01000184.1 GCA_020721745.1 Lentisphaera sp.
AATTATCATAAACTTAAGTAGAAACGCGATTTTCAACTGCTTTTTCTAGGATGAACGCTGGACAAGGCGGTGTCGCCCGACTCCGGAAGGCATGCCTCGATGGAAAACAACAGACAAACAAAAACGCTGATTGCCATCTCGACGTTCATATTCGTCCTGATCTTCCTCTCCATTTCCTCCCACGACGCGCTTCTGAAGAAACTCAATGCGGAACATGGCATGGCATGCTCCGTCATCATATCTTTGCTGCTCTCGCTCGTCGTGACCTCGCTATTCGCCGTCATCCACAAGAAATACATTGACACGTCGGCGAGGCTCAAGGACAAGCTCGGCGACGAGGCCCGCCTCCTGGACGCGCTACGCAAGTCGGAGGAGAAGTACAGGGCGATCTTCGACTCGTCCGACGAGGGGATGATCCTGATAGACAAGGAATCCGGGGCGCTCGCCGAATTCAACGACAGCATCTCCAGCATGCTCGGCTACGGCCCCGACGAATTCTCGCATGTGGATCCCAAGGCCATCGAGGCACCGGGGAAGGACAACATATCCGCGATACTATCTAGGAAGGACAGGGAGCTATATACGAGCAGGAAGTCGCTGCAGTTCAAGACGACGCTGAGGAACAGGAGCGGACTCGACATGGAGGTTGCCGCATCAATGTGCAGGGTCGTCATATCGGACAAGGACTACCTATTGTTCATCTTCAAGGACACCAGCACCGAGAGCCAGATTGCGAAGCGCCTGCACGAGCAGATGCTCTTCTCCAACACCCTGCTTGATGTCAACCCGGTCCCGGTCTTCTACAAGAACAAGGAAGGCAGATACCTCGGATGCAATGCCGCCTTCGAGAAGCTAGTCGGCCTCAAGAGGGATGCCCTCGTGGGCAAGACCGTATACGACATAAGTCCCCGGGACATAGCCGAGGAATACGACAGGAGGGACAAGGAGCTGTTCGAGAATCCCGGCACCCAGATATACGACTGGAAGCTGCGCAGAAAGGACGGTGAGACAAGGGATGTAATATTCAACAAGGCCACCTACACTGACAAGAAGGGGAACGTGGTCGGATTGATCGGTGCAATAAGCGACATCACCGAGCTTCGCCAGAAGAAGCGCGAGATCCGCCAGGCCTACGAAAGATGGCAGCACACCTTCGATGCCCTCGATGACATGGTCTTCGTTATAGACCGCGACTACAGCATCATGCTCTCGAACAAGGCGGTGAAGAGAAACTTCTTCGGGGAATTCGTTGACGGAGCGAAATGCCACAAGATCATCCACGGAGAGAACTCGCCGCCCGACTACTGCCCATGCAGCAAGGTATTCGAGGACGGACAGAAGCGCCGCATCGAGATATTCAACCAGCAGCTCAAATCCTACTATGAATGCTCTTTCTACCCAGTCAAGAACTCCAAGGGCGAAGTCGAGCAGGTCATACACGTGATGAAGGACATCAACGCCCGCAAGAAGGCCGAGATAGAGATGCACAGAAGCCGCAACGTCCTTGTCGCCCAGAACAAATCCCTGGTCAGGCTCACCGACGCGGGCACCATATTAAAAATGCCACTTGACAAGTTCATGAAGGAGATTCTCGCCGAGACAAGCTCCGTCATGAAGGTTGCAATAGCGAGTCTGTGGTTCTTTGACTCAAAGAGAAGCAAGATCACGTGCGCCTGCGCATACGATTCGAGGAAGAACGCCTTCCAAAGCGGAGACGAGCTTCTCGTGAAGGACTACCCGTCCTATTTCGAGGCGATACTCCATGACAAGCTGGTCAGCGCGGACAACGCCCACTCCGACCCAGGCACGCTGGAACTGCTTTCAACATACCTCCTGCCCAACGGGATAACATCCATGCTCGACAATCTCATTAGTCTCGGCAGGGAGCCGCTGGGCGTGCTATGCTGCGAACATGTCGGCGAGCCCAGGAACTGGACCATCGAGGAGACCAACTACGCCATCTCGATATCGAACATCATATCGCTCTACATGCAGACATCTAAGGCGGAGAACACGCAGAGGGACCTCGACGAGCAGGTCGAAAAGTTCAACAGTCTCGCCTCGCAGACTGACGCCGGCCTCGTCGTCCTCGACAGCGACGACAAGGTCGTCTTCGTCAACCAGGCCGCGGAGACCTTCCTTGGAGAGGACATCAAGGGCATTCTAGGGGAGAAATGTCCGGACTACATTCTCCGCGCCGACGATGGGAGAGGAATGGAGATAATCAGGAAGAACGGCTCGAAAGGCAGGGCTCTTGTAAAGGCGGAGCGTTGCGGGTGGGAGGGCAGAAAGGCCAGGCTCCTCACGATCAGCGACATCAGCGGAATAAAATGATCTTCTCCTCCCGCGCAGCGCGGAACAATCAGGGCAGAACTCCTGCGATTCTTCCCGCCAGTCCGGCCAGTGATTCCACGCTCACGACATCGAGGCTAGAAGCCAGGAGGACATCTCCTGAAGCGCCGTCGGCGAGCCCGTGCGTCCCTTTCACCCTGCGGTCGTCCTGCGAAACCGAGAAAGGAGGCCAGAGAGACATAAACAGCTCGCAGGGGTCGAATCCGGGCTTGTTGTGGATGTCCACGTGCGAAGCGTATTCCGGAGCCTCGCCCTTCGATTCCCACCATCTGTAGGAGAACCAGGAGCCGTGTTCGGCCAAAAGCGTCAGACACACCTCCCCTGCGCCAGAGCGCTTCTCAAGCACCTGCGCCACGCCCGGAACCGACTTAAAAGCAGCGGCCAGATCCGCCGTCGAGACCCCAAGGGCATGAACATGCGCCACCTGATGGTCGCAAAGTGCGAAAGCCCCCGAGCCGAACATGTCCGGATAGAGCATCCCGGAGACCTGCCTCGTCTTGAAAAATCCCTTGTCGAGAAGTATCCTGTTCGGATAGACGACGTTCTCCGCCTTCTCGATCTGATAATCGCCCAGGACGACGATTTCGTATCCTGCGATTTTCGCAAGATCGTGTAGCCGCTCGATCCGCTTCTCCAGGAATGCGAAGGCGGTGGCCTCCTCCTTCCCGCCCGGGCCGAAGCGCTGGAGATCGTAGTCCAGATGCGGAAGATACGAAAGGACGAGCCCGGCCATCTCCGCCTTCATCACATGCTCCGTTGCTTTCACAATCCATTCGGTTGAGTTGCCAGACGTGAACGGCCCCCAGTAGTCGTAGAGGTTGAACCTCGATCCGGCCGCCGAGCAAATCTGCCTGTAAAGGCCGTCGGGCCGGGAGTAGCAGTCCTGTATCATTCCCCCGTGATGCTTGTGTATCGGAGCAGGAGATATCACGATGTCGCTGTCCGATCCAAGAGACTGCTGAAGACATATCTGTGCCACTCTGCCTCCTCTGGCCCTGTATCCCTCCCAGAATCTCGCCCCCTTGTAGAGATCCGAGGACTGCTCCCAGAACATGGCCCTGCGAATTTCGCGGTCGAAAAAGCCGTTCGCCAACATGCGGTGCCCGTCCGGAGACAGTCCCGTCCTCAGCGATGCCTGCACCGGACAGGTGAGGGCCGGAAACACTGTCTTCATGGAAGATGTCTTCAAGCTCCTCCAGAAGGCGGCCTTCGCATTACGCCTGAAGCTGTCGTATCCCAGAGCGGCACATATGACCATCAGTATCTTCATAGGATGCCCTTGTCGAGGAAGCTGAAGTAGCCCGACGATCCGACGATGATGTGGTCGAGAACCCTGATGTCCATTGGTTTGGCGGCCTCCTTGATCGAGTGGGTAAGGCTTATGTCCTCCGCAGAGGGCTCCGGATCGCCGCTGGGATGATTGTGGACGATGATTATCCCGTTCGAGTTCCTGTCCAGCGCCTTCGTGATTATCTTCCTCGGATAGACGACGGCCACATCCACTGTTCCCTCGCTGATTATCTCGTATCCGCGAACCTTGTTCTTCGAGTTCACGAAGACCGTCATGAGATTCTCCTCGGCCCTGCCTCCTATGTGGGCCTTGGAGAAATTGACCACATCCTCGGGATTGGCGACAGGGTCGCAGCTGAGCATCCTCTCCTCGAAATATTTGACATGGCAGCTGTGTATGAGCTTTATCAGCGTTGCGCTGCGCTCCCCAATCCCGTCGAGCGCCATAAGCTGTTCGGAAGACGCGTTGAACACGGAAGACACTGACCCGAACCTGCGGAGAAGCGCCTTGGCAAGTGGTTTGACATCCCGCCTCGGGATCGAGTAGGTGAGCAGGAGTTCGAAAAGCTCATGGTCGCCAAGAGACAGTATCCCGCCCTTGAGGAATCTGTCCCTCAGCCTCCTGCGATGGCCGGCCGGGGAATCATCCACGGGATAGTCATCTTCGCAGATCCGCGATTTGCTCAAATCGGAATTCATTGTAATTCGTGATTTGTAATTAATAATTTAGTAGCGTAACAAATTGGAGACTTGACTGGAAAAAAGATCACAAGAGTTCATTTTAAATTTGTCTGAAAAAT
>DYMC01000185.1 GCA_020721745.1 Lentisphaera sp.
CAACCCAAAAGGTTGACGGATCAAAAAATATAACAACTTAATTATCATAAACTTGGGTGTGGGTGGAAACGCGATTTTTAACTGCTTTTTCTAGGTTCATTGCCCCGGCAGCATCGAGGCTCCGGAACGCTTCATGATCAGCTTCATCATCGCCGCCGGGCTGTATTTGACGCGGACATGCCCATCCTCTATCCTGACCTCTTTCACGGCATCGAGAAATTCGCCCGTCTCGGGATTGTCCTTCTCGCTCCGTATCTGCTCGGCGATGAAGCTGTTGATCTTGTCCGGAGGCACAGAAATCGAGCCTGCCCTCACGGACGCGACATGAATCCTGATCTCGCGGTTCGATATCTCCGGGACAGTCTCGCACTTGAAGTTGATGTATTGTCCGAAAGGGGTTCTCCATCCGCTGTCCAGAGAATATTCCGCGACGAGGGCTTCGCCCGTGAACAGAAGGCTCAGGTTCTTGAGCTTTTCCCTCGTCCCCGGATCGTCTCCGGCATTCACATACGATTCGATCCCTGACGCGATGATCTCGTTCACCTCCCTCTTGTCGAAGACCGCCTCCAGGACGCTGTTCGGATTCAGCATGGAAGTAAAGTCCATCTCCCCATTCTTGCCTTCGGAGAGTTTCTGGAGAGCCGTCCCAATGACCTCCATGTCAGGGACGTGCGGCTGGTATGCGACTGTCGGCGACTTGTCCAGGACCGCGCTGGCCACCCAGAGCACCGCGCAGAGGATCAGAAGCAGAAGAAAGAATATCGCGCCGACTACCGCCAGAAGAATTTTTTTTGTCTTTGACATTCGAACTGTAGCCCTCCTAAGAAGTGGGGATGCAATTTCACGATTGCCGGTATATAATAATAGACCACCAAGCACAAAAAAACAAGGAGAACGATCATGATAATCGGAAAAGGCGGCAAGCTGCTGATGATTGGCGACTCGATAACAGACTGCGGCAGGGCTCGCCCGGTCGCCGAAGGAAGAGGCTCTCTAGGCAGCGGCTACGTCTCGCTGGTAGGCGCACATCTGGAAGCCTTTCGTCCAGAGGCCAACATACGGGTCGTGAACGTGGGCAGCTCCGGCAACACCGTCAGGGATCTGAAGGCCCGCTGGCAGACCGATGTCCTCGACCTCAAGCCCGACTGCCTTTCCATCATGATAGGCATAAACGATGTGTGGAGGCATTTCGACAATCCCGCGCGGAAGGACATCCACGTTGAACTCGACGAATACTCCGAAACCCTCGACGAGCTGGTCTTCAAGACCCAGACAAAGGGAGTCGAAATTGTCCTCATGACACCGTATTTCATCGAGCCCGACAAGTCCGAGCCGATGCGGGCGATGATGGACAAATACGGCGCGGCCGTTGCGAAAATCGCAAAGAGGCGCAAGACTATTTTCGTTGATGCGCAGGCGGAGTTCGACAAGGTTCTCAGGCACCTCCATCCGATGGTTCTGGCCTGGGACAGGGTTCATCCGGGGCTGAACGGACACCTGATTCTCGCCAGGGCCTTCCTGGCGGCGATCGGAATGTGAAGGGGAGGGGGGACAAGTTCGCGGTTCTGGCGCTCTGTGCCTTCATGTTCTCCCTGGAGATTTTCAGCATCTGGGACAAGTCCCTCACAGCGGACGAGGGAGCCCATGCGCACTATGGCCTGAATATTCTCCGGGGCGACTCCTCCCGCTTCGACGACAGCAAGATGCCGGTCACGGCTCTCAATGCGCTTCCCGTCGTCGCCGCCCAGTTCCTGAAGGGCCTTCTCGGCGACAGGATGCCGCCGGTTCTGTCCTACTACGGTTTTGCGAGAATACCCACCATGATATTCTCGGTCGGACTGCTCCTGGCGGTCCATTGCTGGGCGAGGAGGCTCTACGGGAGGCGTCCGGCCATGCTTGCCGCCTTCCTGTTTGCGCTATGTCCCAACATCCTCGCACATTCGCGCCTGATGACGAACGACATCTACGCGACGGGCGGAGTCCTTCTCTCGATGATGTCGCTGGACTTCTATGTCCGCCGGAGGTCTCTTCCCCGTCTGCTTGTCTTGTCGGCATCGGTCGCCTTCGCGGCGGTCTCGAAGTTCACCTGCGTCTTCCTATATCCGCTGCTCCTTCTGGTGCTTGTTCTAAGATACGCAAGGCCCTGCGCGAGAATCTTCTCCCGCAGTCTGCCGCTTTCCCCTGCGAAATTCGCAAGGTGGGCGTTCCTTCATCTTGCGATTTTCGCGGCGTCGAATCTTCTCCTTGTGAATTCGGCCTACTTCTTCAATGGCAGCTTCCGCGCCATGAAGTCCTGTCAGTTCAGGAGCGCGGAGTTCAAAGCTATGGCGAAAGTCCCCATTTTTTCCTCGCTGCCGCTGCCCCTGCCGGCTCCGATGGTCGAGGGGCTGGACTGGGTGAGGCACAACGAGAGGACCGGGGGAACGTTCGGAAACATCTACATGCTGGGCCGGACTGCGCCGAAAGGCGAGGGCTTCAAGCTCTACTATCTCGTCACGTGGCTCTTCAAGGTGCCGATCCCGCTGCAGATCCTTTTCTACCTCTCGCTCTGGCTTTACGCCATGGAGAAACGCCGCCGCGTGCCTTCCATCCTCCTCGACAGGGACTTCCAGCTTCTTCTTCTGCCCGCGGGCTTCTTCCTCCTGCTCCTGAGCCTGGTGCTGGATGCCCAGCTCGGGGTGCGCTACCTTCTCGTCTGCATGCCATTGGTGATCATCTTTGCGGCGGGGCGCTCCTTTGCCTTTCTCTCCGTGACGAAGGCGGGCGGACTGCTGCTGGGCGCCGCATGCCTGTGGATCTTCTGCTCCACGATTTCATACTACCCGCATTTCCTCTCGTATTTCAACGAGCTGTCGCCGGACCGCAAGAACAACTGGCGCATACTCGCGGACTCGAACCTCGACTGGGGGCAGAACCAGAAATATCTGGTCGAATACGCAAAAGCCAATCCGGACATCATCTACAACCCGGAATTGGAGTGCAAAGGCCATATCGTGGTCGAGGCCAACAGACTCGCCGGCATCACATGCCCGCCGGAAAAATACGCCTGGCTGCGAAGACAGCGGACGGCGGGCCACATCGCGTATTGCTATATCGTGTTCCATGTTGAATAGGAGCTTGGAATATGGGCTTATGGCAATATCGTACCGCGAACACCGATTAAATTGAGAATTTCGAATTCATAAAAACACATGGGATGGCTGTGATGAAAAAAGGCAAGCTTAGACGCAGCGCCGGGGAGACGCGGAAGCTCGGGAAGAGGCAGAATAATAGGATGCCGATCCTGCTCGACACGGCGAAAATACGGCGGGAATACGAGAAACTCTACGAGAAGGCCGAAGTGAAATTCGCCAGGAGCCGGGAGCTTTGGAGAACCTTCGAGGAGACCGACAGGCCGGCCTACCAGCGATGGTTCCAGACAAGCTTCGGCAGGGAACTCTCCGAATTGCGCCGCCTCGAAGAGGAAATCCGGGCCAAGGTGCTAGTCATTGACAGGGTTAATCACGAGCATATGGCCACAGGCGTCTCGTTCTTCCAAGCCTATCAGCGGGTCAAACGGGACGAAGACGCATACATGGCCGAGAGCAGGCGGTCCGCCCGGAATCAATGCGATGATCCTGGAGATGAAGATCCCGGCGAAGATGCTGGCCAAGGATATGCCGGGCGGGATTTCGACGAGGACGATTTTGACGAGCTGGACGATGAATTTTACGAGGAAGTCAAGCGGATGTATGCGAATTTGCGCGACGCTTTTTTCGGCTCCGGAGACGGAAGGGAAAGAGAAGAAGACATTGACGACTTCATGAGCGGATTCAGACGCGGCGGCGGGAACCTCGGCAAAAGGCTGAAGGAGGCCTACAGAAAATTCTGCAAGATCATGCATCCGGACACGGGTGCCGCCTTCGACGAAAGAGCCGCGGCCCTCTGGAACGACGCACAAATCGCCTACGAGGACCGCGACCTGGACAAGCTCGAAGCACTCCTCGTCATCGCCGAGGCCGGCGGAGAAGGCTTCACTCCGAAGACATCATGCTCGCAGATACTCGACGCCATAGAGCACATAGAGGAGGAGGCTGGCTCCCTGGACCACGAGATCATGCGCGCCAAGAGAGACCCGGCATGGAAATTCACTTCCACATCGAAGAGGAAAAAGGAGAATATCGAGCAGCGGGCACATAAGGAACTCGCCCAGCAACTCTCCCGGATGAAGGCGCAGTTCGCAGGCCTCCAGGCTCAAATCGCAAGATGGGAAGAGCCGCCGCCCGCAAGAGTCCGGAAAAAACAGCCGCCGCCGCCGCTGCCGGCAAATCTGATTCAGCTCGAATTAGGATTTTGATCTCGATGGCATTGGAACGGCACCAATTATTTGGTCGCGTCCCTATTTGGAGACCTGACCTTCTGAGTTCATTCTACTTGCCATAATCCT
>DYMC01000186.1 GCA_020721745.1 Lentisphaera sp.
CGTTTGTGAAGGGAGTTGCGGCGGTGTTGGCTGGGGCAACCGTGAATCTTCCCGAAGCGGCTGCGAAGGCCTTCAAGCACTGGCCAGGGATTTCCAAGAGCCTGCGCGATCTGTTCGAGCGCGCACCGCGCGAGGCGATGACAGACCCAGAGGCGGTGCTCGCTCACATGGCGCTCGCAGAAATAAGAAAAGGAGATTATCCGGATTCGGTGGCGTCCGTGGTTCGTGAACGGGCGGAGAGAGTGTTGTCGGAATGCGCGGAACGGAACGTGGGGCTTGTGGAAAAGGCGATCGAAGAACCGAGGCGGCTGGTAAAGGCGCTGGATGAATTCGTCTCGTTGTTCGATACCGGGATTGGTCGCCCTCACCCTGACCCTCTCCCGGAGGGAGAGGGAGGGAAGATTTCGGCCAATGACGCAGAGCGGCGCGTCCGCGAGTTCCTGGACAATTGCCGGCGGCTCGATCGTGCTTTAAGCGATATTCCCCGACGACTGCGCGGCGAGGGCGGGGTTTAATGGCGAAGGCAAAGCCACACGGAAAGATTCTGGTCATAGACGACCACTACGGCATTGCCTCCGAGGCTTTCTACAGCCGCACGGACTTCGAGCGCGATTATGGCGTCCTGCCTTTCACTTTCGCATTTTCATCGGCCTGGGATGAAGGAAGTGGGCGTTACACGGTAGAAGAAGCCCTGCGCGCCGTTGAGACGCACAAGCCGGATGGCGTGCTCCTCGACATCGTGTTCGATCAGCGTGGACCGGCTGGCAAGCTGGGCCTTGAAATCCTCCGCCAGCTGACGGCCAGGTTTCCCGCGCTGCCGGTCGTGATGATGACGGTATTAGCACGCGACGAGGCGTGGTCGGAGTGCGCACGCCTCGGCGCGGTGGATTACCTGCCTAAGCCGCTGGATGCGCGGCTGCTGTGGCAGACCCTGGATCGCTATGTCGGTATGGGGTTGAGGCCGGAAGATTGGCTGCTCGGGCAATCCCCGGCTTTTCTCGATGCGCTGATAAGCGCTGCCCAGGCGTCAGAAGGTGGACGGACGGCGGTGCTGATCACGGGCGACACCGGAACGGGAAAGGAACTGCTGGCCCGCTATGTGTGGCGTCATGGCGCGCGCGCGAACGGGCCGTTTGTCCCCATCCACGTTGCGCCCGTGTCCTTCGAGCTACAGCAGGCCGAGCTGTTCGGCGCGAAGAAAGGCGCCTACACCGGCGCCAACCAGGACAGAAAAGGCTATTTCGAGGCGGCGGACAAGGGCGTCGCGTTTCTGGACGAGATCGGCAATATCGATTTGCGCGCTCAGGCGAATCTGCTCCGCGTGACCGAGTTGGGCGAGATCATGCCTTTAGGCGCCGCACCCTACCGCGTCGATGTTCAGATCGTCAGCGCGACGAACGACAACCTGGGCAGGAAAGTCAAAGACGGTGAATTTCGCCAGGATCTGTGGCAACGCCTGAGAGGGATAGCCGTTCACCTGCCGAGACTCGCGGACCGGCGAGAGGACATTCCGTTCCTGTTACGCCATTTGTTGCGAGTAGAGGCTTTGTCGCGACGAACAAGCAATCCCGCCTTGCCTATCCCCACATTGCCGGAATCCGTCGAAGCCAGCCTGGCGGCATATCCCTGGCCGGGCAACGTGCGCGAACTTCGGAATTACGCCATGCGGGTCATTGACCGCGCGGGAGATTCGCCCCCGGATGAAAGGATGTTCCTGGAGGTGTTTCGCGAGTGGCAACGCGAGTCGGAGCAGGTCCCTTACCCAGATTCTTTTGCGCATGAGGCGAAGAGGAGCGATGGGGCGACCACCTTGCAGATACGGTCGACGGGAAGTCCTCAGGACAGACTCCAGCAACTGCGACTGGAGGAACTGGCTCTGCTCAATGAAATGCTCGAAAAAACCCGCGATCCCGTGACCGGCGCGCTCAACCGCGCCAAGGCGGCGGCCCTGCTCAAGGGCAAGGCCAAGTGCAACACCAACGAACTCGACCGCTGGGCGCGAAGCCTGTGGGTAGAACTCACGCCTGAGAGCCGCGAACTGGCCGCCAGGCGATTCCCTGAAATCGCCGCGTCCATCAAACTGGTCGCCGCGGGGAAATAGGATCATGGCGCGTCCCGTTGTATTGGTAGCGACCACCGATCCAGCGATGGCCTATGCGCTGGGAAAGCGTTTGAGCGATGTGTGTCTACGTCTCGGTCTCAATCTGGAGATATGCCCCGGCGGCGACGGGGACGAGCGGGATTTCGACGGCAGCAAAGTCCGTGCTTACAACAGCGCCGAGGTGCTGTTCGAGCATCTCGCTTCCCGTCCGCCAATGGAATTGGCAGATACTTTGGTCGTGCTCGATGTAGGTTCACGACTGAAAGAAGCGTTCGAACCCAAGGCGGCAGGTGACCAGGGTTGGCACGTGGCGGAAAACAGGGCGGGAGTGGCCGTTGAACTGATTCTCCGCTTCCCACAGGCGTTTTCCGTCATTCTGTCACCAGCGGTGCCGACGGATAACTCGCCAATGGGAGAACAATGCAACGTCCGTGATCCAATTCCGCTCAGTGAGCATTTGACAGGCAATGGTTGGGAAGGTTACCGCTCGCTCGCAACGGCATTGTGCCGCGAAGTAAAAGACGAAACCGCGCAACATCTTTATGCTCTGAAGGTGCCACTTCACTTTGTTTCGCCCTTGGACGCGGCAGGCCTATGCTCCGTATTGAAGCGTTTCGCTTACGGCATGCGCTGCTGGTTCGATCCCACCGGTCTGAGAACGCTAGTCAAGCATCGTTTTCTTGGAACGCTTTTTGGGGATGTGGCTAACTGGAAAAATACCGCGGGACAGCGTGGAATCCTTCGGCAACGACTTAGTAACGTGGCGGTTGCCATCGACGAGGAGCGCGAATTCGCATTGCTCAATGCCTACGCGGCCTGGAAATATGGTCGGCGCGCCTGGATCGTGACGTCTTACCATGAATTTTCACAGCACCTTCTCTGGGGCCATAAAGAGGGGGAAGCGAATAATACCGTTATTCTTCGCGACATTGATTTACGCTTTCCGGACATCAGCAGATTCGGCATCAGGGATGCGCTTAAAGATATATATTCCGAGGAGTGGAAAGGCAAGATCGGACCGGAATGTGAGGTGCGTGCCGTTTCCGGCGAGGCGAACGTAATACCCGTCGAGCAGCGATTGCAACGATGGAAATACGCATCGTGGTGGCCAACTCAAAAGCGGTTGGGCCAAGACATGACCACCGTTGACGCGGCCAAGTATCTGGGATTTCAAAAACCAGTGAGTTCTATTTATGTTCTGAAATATGCCGTAGAAGATCGCAAAGCGAAAGGGAGCCTGCATGCGCGCCTGATCGGCATACAGGGCGATGCGCCAACGCAAACTGCCCAGAAAGGAGGTGGTCATGGGGCTCCCTATTTAAACCTCGCCATGGCAGAGTCACTCTTGGTGCAAGGCCGGCAGTGCGGGGAGGGGCCGTCGGCATGTGTTATCGGTGCGTTGCTCGCCTCTGAGGCGTATGAGCTGCTGCTCGGTATGAGCAAAACCACGGCATTGGAGGCGCTGCTTGATATGCATAGAGCGGAGGTACGGGCCGAGGTATCATTCCCCGGCGTTGGGCACAGTCTGCGAATCAAAGAAAGGAAAAAAGACATTGAAGCAACGTTAGAAAGGCTTTATGAGAATTCAAAGATTGCCAACAAGAAGCAGATTATCAACATATTTCTTAGCCAGTTTTGGGGAGATCTCCGGGTGATTTACCGGGGGGCCGAGCATTTCGATGCGGCGGAACGCGCCAATCTGGAAAGCCTGGTTCACAGTCAATGGTTGCGGTTGCCATGGAGACCACTCTTTATTTCGAGGTGTAAGAGGTGTAGTGGCGCCAAAGTTTGGCTCAAAAACCGGATACTTGACCCAGCGACGTCTCTATGGAAGTGGGCATTGTGGGTTTTTGCAGCATCCATTGTCTTTACGCTCGTCTACGGGCCTACGTTAGGAGTGTGGAGTAACGCAGATGAGCCATACAAATGGCACGAATTCTATGAGCAGTGGCACGAAGTAATAAGATCCTCAATGGCATTGGAGATGATGGGAAAGCTGGCGGAAGAAGTGGGCAAACCCGGGGCCGAGTTATGGCTACGTATTGTCGCTCTTATCCATTTGGGATTTTCGTATCTTTTCTTCGGCTTGTTGATTACGATGCTTTATCGAAAGATTACACGCGAATAATGTCGATGGTCTATCGAATGGTGGGTACAATAAGCAACGAAAAAGGTGATTTTATTTTGGGATTACAGCAATTTCTATCTGTCCATTCATGCAGTCTGACTTCACGGATGTTATTTGAGATTTTTCCCTTCAGAGGAATCGCCTTTCTGAAGTAGATTCAATATCCGTTCTATTTTGC
>DYMC01000187.1 GCA_020721745.1 Lentisphaera sp.
TTGTTCTCCTTCGAGCCTCTGCGTCTTTGTGCGAGATATTTTTTGATTTTAACAGGCCTGGAATGGGAAAAGGCGAGACAGACGCGTTCATCCGTGAGAAACGGACACGCCTGGACGGGCTGATAACTTTCTGTGGGAATGGCATTGTAATGTGTCCGGTGAAGCGGCGACTGGCTCTGCCGAGAAGCAACCATTCAAGGAATAACCGGGGGGGCAGACCGACAGGGAGGGGAGATTGCTCTCCCCGACCGGTCATCCCCTGTCGGGTGCCTTGAATGCCTCGAAAAATCTCGGGGTTTGGGGCGGAGCCCCAATTCGGAATTACAGGATTATGACAAGTAGAATGAACTCAAAAGGTCAGGTCTCCAAATAGGGACGCGACCAAACATTTCTGAAGCTGAGATGCGAAATGGGCGGTCTGCCGCAATTTTGTTAGAAAATTTAAGTGTTACAGGGGGCTAGGCGCTGAAGAATTTGCTTTTCAGCAGATCGGTGATTTTTCCTGAGGCGATGTCCTCGGCGACGAGCACGATGAATTCGGCGCCGGACCGGAGCGACTCGTCTTTCCACATCGAGAGATGGGAGGATAGCCTCTCCTTGTAGGCCTCTCTTTCGCGGGAGCCGATTTCCATATCGAGCCTGCCCCCCAGTTCGATATCCGAGAGGGAAGCTGTTCCGGCCAGTTTTGGATTGAGTTCCTCGGCGGCGAGTATGCACGCCAGGAGCAGGGGACATCCCGATTTAAGCAATGGGTTGAGCGCTTCGGACGGAGAAATGTCCCATAGGAAGTCGCTTACGACGATTCTAAGTCCGCGGCGTGGGATGAGGGTGGATTTTTCGGAGAGATCCTGGGCGAGTCCGATGCTTCCGCCGGGTGTCACGGGGGCTGTGGATGGGAAATTTCTTGACAGCGGAGCGAGGCATCTCATTCCGGCCCCGAACGACCACCATGTCGCCGCGCAATCGGATGAGACTGCGGATGCCAGGACTATGCCCGAGAGGAGGGCGGACGCCTCGGCCTTGGGCTCCGGGAGCGCCATCGAGGAGGAGACATCGGTGAGCAGGCTGACGACCGGCTGTATCTCCTCCTGGTAGAGCTTCAGGACATACTTGTCGCTTCTGGCGTAGGCTCTCCAGTCTATGCGGCGGATGTCGTCTCCGGGCTTGTATTCGCGGTAGTCCCTGAACTCGAGGGAGCTTCCGCTCGCCTTGCCGATTCTGGCTCCGCCCATGCTGCCCGGGATATTGGAGGGCAGGACGATCTTCAATTCCTCTCCGATCTCTCTTCCCCTGTCGAATGGCTCCTGCAGGTTCATGTTGCGGGGGCCTTTTTCGCGACGGGCAGTTTCTCGCCGAGGGCGATTATGATGTGGGATGCGAGAAGGACGGCCCAGGCGGCGAGGAAGATGGTGGATGTCATCGGCCCCCATTCGAGTTCGTGGAAGCCGTAGAAGGTGGTGAAGGGGCAGGCGATGTATGCGTATATCTCGTCAATCTTCGCCAGATAGATGGCGGCGAGGCTGGGGACGAGGCATGCGATGATGGATTTCGCCGTGGTCGGGAGCGTCCTGTCTACGAAGGAGAAGATGAAATTCCCGATGGAGGACCACAGATAGACCATGGAGCCTGTGATGAGGAGGAAGTTTGCCGGATTGTCGTTGGTCGTTGTGTGGATGTATTGATAGACAGCCTCCCAGATT
Organism: Lentisphaera sp.; assembly: GCA_020721745.1. Lineage (GTDB taxonomy): Bacteria > Verrucomicrobiota > Lentisphaeria > Victivallales > GWF2-50-93 > DYMC01. The sequence continues at coordinate 1,701 of DYMC01000187.1, forward strand.
CCGCAGGACAGCATGAGAAGCGAGAACCATACGCGGAGATTGGGCCTGGAGCAATACATGACGATTTTGAAGGGGCGGAGGATTTTACTTTTCCACATGAGGTTCAGCCTGTGCGGCGACACGCTGGGGCTTCCGTGGACGAGCATTGCGCCGACAATGACCGGGATTGCCATGGTCGAGTAGAGCACCGGGATGGCGCCATCGCGCAGGTCGTCCACGAAGATGAATATTGGGGGGATGAATATTGCGGAGGCCAGCGAGATGGCTCTGAGGAGGAAGGTGGTGTCGTCCTTGTCGTCGTTTATCACCGCGACCGAGGCGTTGAATAGCAGGATGAACCAGTAGAAGTAGACCAGGAGGACTGCTAGCGGGATCAGGAATCCGTTTCCCGACAGTCCCAGATCCTGTGCGACCGAATCGAAACCTTCGGAAATCATTATCCCGAAGAGGACGTAGTTCCACAGGAGGAAGAGGACGTAGAAGAGGTTCACCACGGCGAAGAAGGGATTGGATATCTTGATGCTGCCGATGAATATTCCGGCGAGTGTGAGTGCGACGGCGTGTATGAAGAGCACGAGTATCATCACGACGATGTCGAGGGCGGAAATTCCCCGCATGAGGTAGCATGTGATCATGAATGGCGCAGCGAGGAAGGTGAGCAGGAGCGATTGGACCAGAGAGGCCTGCAGCTTGCCCATTATTATGCGCCTCGGGCTGATGCCGGTTATTCTGAAGAGCTCGAACTCGCCCTTGTTCCTTTCCGCCCTGAACCTCTGCGCGCTTGTGACCGGAATGGCGACGCAGAGAACCGTCCATACTACGAAGTATATGAATCCGAATATGTCGCGTCCAGCTCTTGATGCCGAGCCGATCGCCCCGCCTTCGCTGGCCCATATTAGGCCGATTGTGATGACGATGAAGCATGTTGCGGCGGTGACTATTATACCCGAGTTGAAGGCCTTGCTGCGGAGGGACTGCCTTATCTCCCGGACGAGCAGTGGGTTGAAGATGTCGCCGTGGAGGATGGATTTGATCCTAGGGCTTGCCATTCTTCGCTCCGTTGTCGGAAGTTATCTTCATGAATATGTCCTCGAGCCCCTCGTCGCGGGCGTGGAAGTCCGAGACGGGGATTCCTTTATCGAGGAGTGTCCTGAGGAAGAGTGGCAGTTCGGTTTCCGCTCCGGAGAAGTCCACGAGGAAGTCCTTGCCGGCGGACCGTGGATTCGATGCTCCGGGCATTTCCAGGACGGCCTTCTCCAGGACGTCTGCTCCGCAGAGGGCCTTTATCGAGAGGATGGTGTGTGGATGCAGGGATTTTTTTATGTCTCCGATTTTCCCTGACACGAGTATCCTGCCCTTGTCGATGATGGTGACCGAATCGCAGATTTCCGACAGCTCGGTGAGTATGTGCGAGCTGATGAGGACGGCCTTTCCGAGTTCGGCGAGGGCCCGGACCAGTTCGCGCAGTTCGATTCTTGCCTTCGGGTCGAGGTTGGCGGCCGGCTCGTCGAGGAGGAGCACCTTGGGGTTGTTGACCAGCGCCCTTCCGAGGCATACCCTCTGCTGCATACCGCGCGAGAGCTCGGTAATGAGCTTGTCGCGGAGCGGAACCAGTCCCGTGAATTCCTCTATGTTGCCGACCGAGTCGGTCCTCGTCTTTCCACTCAGGCCGTAGGCTCTGGCGAAGAAGTCGAGATACTCGTGCACCGTTGTGTTCTCGAATCCGGAGAACCAGTCGGGGACGAATCCGACCAGCCTTCTCACTTCGTATGGGAAGTCGCATATGGAGTGGCCTGCGATTTTCGCGTCGCCCGAGCTTGGATTGTCGAGTGTGGCGAGTATGCGCATCGTGGTGGTCTTGCCGGCGCCGTTCGGGCCGATGAAGCCGTGGACCTGCCCGGAGCTGAACTCGAAGTCCACGCTGTCCAGCGCACGGAACTTTCCGAAGTCCTTTACGAGGGATTCGGTCCTCACCGAGAAGCTGTTCTGTTCGGACAATGCCACCATTGACTCACCGAGTTTATTTCCTCTGATAATCTAGCTGTGTTGTCCCGGAGCGCAAACCCGGTTGCCTTCTAGCCCGTTTTTCGCAGGAAAAACGGGCTTTAGCCCAAATTTCTTCGTTTTCCAAGTTGCAAGTCGTTGATAATAAACAATCTTATTTTTTAGGGCGCGAAATTTGGGCTAGCTTGCTGGTCTGCCGGCCTCTGCGGTGATGCCCTTGCTCAGATGTATCCCTTGAGGCCGAGGGTGCGTCCGCCGTCTATATCTTGTGAGTGGATCTTTGCCATCGTCGAAGATGATGGTACGCCCGTAGGGATTTGAACCCCAAACCTTCTGGTCCGTAGCCAGACGCTCTATCCAGTTGAGCTACGGGCGCGTATTCATTTTCAGTGGAGACATTACGATACATCGTCTTATTTTTTTTGCAACTGCCGGAAATGGACGCCAGCGATAAAGAATGGATGACTGGAACGCTGGATGGGTGGATGGATGGGACGGCGGTGGCCGCTGTCCGGGGACGGCGGATCCCACGGGCTGAAGTCCGTTTGTGTCTGGAATAGACCTGAAAAAGTGATAGGAAAAAGATAAAATGGGGTCTTGACTTTTTTTTAACAT
>DYMC01000188.1 GCA_020721745.1 Lentisphaera sp.
GCAACACGTGATTTCATACGTGTCAAGAGCATGCCCCCGCCAGCCCTTTGGTGGCTGGCAAACCTCCACGCCGATTTTTGCGAAAAATCGGCGTAAAAATGGAGGGACGACCTTGCGGTGTCCGCTTTCTTTTTATCCTTTTCGGTCGCGGCAAGCGCGACCCTCCATTTTCCACCCATGTAACACGGTTTTGCCTGCGGCAAGTTGAGACCTTGCGAAATCCCGAGCCCATAGGTCTCGGGGTGTCGCTTCGCCCGGCAAGGTGCGTCCGGAGTTTTGCAATTGATCCGGACAATGTAAAGATTCACTGGACGACGTAGTCCAGTGAATATTTACCCTCCGGCCTTCCTGATCTTCTCGATTATTGCGAGCGGATCGGTGTCCTCGCTGAATATCTCCGATGCGATCCTCCAGTATTTGACTGCGTCTTCCGTTCTCCCGAGGGCCTTGCATATGTCTCCGGCATGGTCGTATACAACGGCATCCGGGTCGTTCTCAAGATTCCCGATGGCCTTCACGATATATTTGTAAGCCTTCTCGAAGTTCTTCCTCCTGTAGTGCAGCCAGGCCATGCTGTCAAGATAGGCGCCATTGTCAGGTTCAGCCGTTATCGCCTTGTCGAGCGCCTCGGCGGCGAGTTCCAGCTCCATGTCGTGGTCGGCGAGGAAATATCCTAGGAAATTGCAGACCTCGTGTTCGTCGGAATGATCCTTGTAGAGCTGTTTGAGCACCTCGAGGGCCCTATCGAAGCGCTTCGCCCTGTCGTTGGTAAAGGCGAGATACATGTAGAAGTCCTGCGAAAGGAATTCCTCGTCGCCATTCTCCTTCGCGGCCTTCTCCGCTTCGTCGAGCGACTTGGCGGCCTCCAGATCCTTCCCGAGCCTTCTCAGTGATAGCGCCTTGAAATAATGCGCCTCCGGCATCTTCCCGAGCTTGTCGAACTTGGATATCGCCTTGTCGAGCATGCCCGCGTTCATGTATGCAAGAGCCGTCATGTAGGAGGAGGCATCCTTACGCGCCGGCGCGCTTATGAACTCCGCCCACTCGAAGGCCCTTATCGCCTCGTCGAACTTCCTGGAGGCCATCGCGCTCCTTCCGTATTCCGTGAAGAACCTGTGGTTGGACTTGCTCTCGTCGCTGAGACGCTTCCACATCCGCCTGGCGCTCGCGAAGCGGCCGATGTCCTGGAACAACGCTGCAAGCATCACGCGGGACTCTGCGCTGCGGGGGGTGTCGAGCAACTTCTCCAGTATGAGGTTCTCTATCCTGTCCACGAGCCCGAATTTCTTGCATATCTCGACCATCGGGGCGAGCTCGATCGAGCGGGTGTTCTTGGCCTCCCCGGAACTGTCGCCGTCGCCAACGAGATCGTCGAGCCATATCCTCTCGACAACAGCAAAGCTGTCCAGCATCTTGCGGTGGAAACGCCGTTCAAGCCGACCCGAGAAGAGGGAGAACGGCCTGTCCTCCGCCTTCTTCGAGAAGAACATGAAGGCTGCACGCCTGAGCTTGAAGTTGTCCTTCAGCGATTCGTTCCCCAGCGCCTCGTCGAAAAGCTCCTCGCCCTTGAGAAAATCCTCCTTTTCGGAATAGAGCTCGGCAAGATGGATGACCAGCTCGACATAGTTGACACCGTAGCCATAGTCGTCAAGCCCCCCGATCGCATCCAGAGTCCTCTCTATCATCGCTATCGCATCGTCGTCGCGGTCCAGCTGCGCATACGCCAGCGCCAGCGCCAGAGCCAGCGAGTCCACATGAGGGTTTTTCTCCGCGATCGGGAGAAGACCGTCAAGCAGCTTCTGCGCCTGGTTCTTCTCGAGCCAGTGGGCCATGAGCATGGCCAGCGGCAGACGTGCGCCGGGGTCTATCTCCAGCACCCGGAGCAGTTTCGATGCATCTTCGTCGGAGAGCTTTCCGCTCGACAGGATATTCGATGATACCTCTGCGAATTTCGCAAGGGCCTCGGCATTCCGGACGGCATCGTCCGGACAGCAGGTCTCAAGCGATGCTTTCTCGCGCAAGAAGTCGAATCCAGTGTCGTCCTGCGAAGCGACGCCGAGCTGGCAGAGCAGAGAAAGGGAGCATAGGCTCCCTGTTATAATGAGTCGGGTCATGGCTTGGATGATTTGAACGGAAGAGCAGACCAGCTACTTGCTCTTGTGTCTGCTGGCCTTCCTCTGTTTCCTGCGTTTATGACGGGAGATCTTCTTCTTCCTCTTCTTCCTGAGGTTTCCCATTTTCTTGCCTCTCTTTGATTTATCGGCTTTGATGTGTAAAGTTAAAGGGAAGGAAGATAACACGGGATTCACATTAAGCAAATGGGGAAAGCAGAAAAATCAGGAGATAGGATTGGAAAAGTGCTGCTGCTGCTCCTCTGCATGGCTACGATGCTGTCGCTCCTCGTCTCGCATCTGCGCATGGGACAGAGGGTATCCCCGCGAAGCTCCCCGGCGCGTCCGTCGCGCACCGACGCGCGAAAATGGTTCGAGGGCGCTTCGACAGGAAAATCCGGATTGGCTGAAGCCTCTGCCGCGAAAATCGCGGACGACTCCTTCCACGCCCTCCCGAATCCGGACTATCTGGACCTGGTCCGCCTGTCCGGTCTGAGCACGGCGTTGATAAGCGGTCCATTCTCGGAGATTGATTCCTCGCGCTGGACCGCCTCGTTCCGTTCAGCGGAAATCGCAAAGGCCATACTCGCCGGAGCTGGTGGCGAAGATGGATTCCCGTCCGGACTCCTCTCATGGATGGAGAAGGAGTTCAATATCGCGGAACGCGGCGGGGCTGCGGACGACGAAGGCTTCCTCGATGCCGTCATCGCACGGAAGGAGGCATCTCCGGAAGCTGCGCTCAGGCTCGCCTCGGAAATATCACTGCAGGCCGGATTCGAACCGATGGTGGTGACGCTCCACGGCGACAAGCAGGAATATCTGGGGGCGCTGCTGGAGATAAGCAAAGGCGGAAGAACCGATGTCATTTCCATTGCCGAAAAAAAAATCTGGAACAGCAGCAGCGTCCAAAAACTGCTGAAGGCATCCCTCTCCGCGAAAATCGCAGGCTTCCCGGAAAATGCGAAATTCGCAAGATACCATCTCCCGGCGGAGCCATCCGACTTCAAGACGGCAAACACGGCTCTCCGGCGGGCACTGGTCGAACTCCATGCTGTGCCTGTTATTCCGCTTTTTGGCCTCTCCCCCTTGTCCCGGATGCAGAACGCCGTGGGACGGAGAGCCCCGGAGGGGGTTCCTCCTTCCATGTTCGCATATTGGCATTATCCTTTCACGGCGCTGCGCAGAGACAAGGGCCTCCCGGCCATTTTCCATCTTGACGGGGCGGAGAACCGATAGTAAATATTCACTGAACTCCTACCCGAATGCGGAGTGCTGAAATCATTTCAGCCGATTGGACAAGTTCACGATGAGAGGACGCTCATTCCGCGCTTTCTGCGCTCGGAGTTGACCTTGCCCCAGAGATCGGGGTCTCTCGCGAGGATTTTCACCAGCCTTCCGGTGCTGATCCCGATCGCGGCGGCGCTATCGGCGGTGGAATAGGATTTCTCCTCTACGACATCCAGCAACCGCGCCATCCACAGAGGATAGACAGGGTTTTTCAACGACGGCAGTTCATCGTCCTGTATTGCCATGGCCTCGGCTGGATTTCTGATCTGGAGCGCGATCTGCCGCTTCATCTTCTTGATGGCTATCGAGCGGTTCTCCGCCTGATATCGGCTTTCCGACGCGATGACGGATATCCCGCTCCCCCCGTGGGTGAGACGGACGGCGGAAGCTGTCTTGTTTATCTTCTGTCCGCCCTTGCCGGATCTTCTCTGTGCCGAGAATTCGCAGAGCCGGATCAGTTGCTCCGGCTCCATGAGGAGCAATCGGTTTCTATCGTCCAGCATTTTCACGTTCCAGCCTGACCTTTCGTTTTTTTGGTAGGGCGCAAACAGAGTTTACCCCGATTTATCGGGGCATCGCGCCGTTTCCGTCTTAGGTAGGGCGCGATCCCTCCGGTCCCGAGCGCGTAAACGCCTCGGGATGGCGGGCAAGCGCCGATCGCGCCGACGAACGGCAGCGGTTCTCCATCGGAGAATCCCCACCCTCCAATTCCAGAGACTGGATTCCGCCCCCTTTCAGGATCGGTGAATTTTCTCTCCGGTTTCATAGGGGGGGCAAAT
>DYMC01000189.1 GCA_020721745.1 Lentisphaera sp.
ATATATAGCTCAAATCGAAATTTGAAAGTCTCTGTTTCTGCCGCTGTTGTTATGGGAGCCAATTGCAAAACTCCGGACGCGCAAGCGCGTCCCTCCACTTTTACGCCGATTTTTCGCAAAAATCGGCGTGGAGGGGCATGCTTGCCATGCCCGCGAAATGAGTTTTGCAATTACCTCACGGAAAAAAGGAAACCCTGTGCATATGTCCGGTCATCCTGCGCATGCGTGGGGGTGATGCCCTACTTGGCGGCCAGGAATGGCCGCCCTACGGTCATCCTACGCATGCGTGGGGGTGATTTCCAGGCTTGTTTGTCCAGCTAACCGCTCTTGTGAAGGAGAAGGACACAGAATTTCTTCCAGAAAGGCGGTCTATTTCAAGCTCCCTTGCGTGTCTGGCTGTAATTGCAGACTATTTTGAAAGACTCGGGGAATCCCTCCGAGGATCGTGTCCAAATCTCTGCGTGGTCGCGAAAGTCCACTGATGGAGGCTTCAATAGCAAAGGCGGAAAACTCGCCGGGTGAACGGAGCGCTCAGGCCGTCGCCGTGGCCGTCGCGGTGGCGGTGGCATCCTTCTCCGCGGCGCCGGTTCCGTGGATGTTCTTGTAAGAGGCATCCTTTACCTTCGAGGACTTGCCGATCTTGCCCTTGAGATAGTATAGCTTCGCCCTGCGGACGCTGCCCTTGCGCTCAAGCTCGACCCTGTCTATCTTGGGCGACTGCAGTGGAAAAACTCTCTCCATTCCCTGTCCATAGGCTATCCTGCGGACGGTGAACGTCTCCTTGATGCCGGTTCCCTTTCTGGCGATGACGACACCGGAGAAGAGCTGTATGCGCTCCGTGTCACCTTCAATGATCTTGGTGTAGACCTTTACCGTGTCGCCTATGTTGAACTCCGGTATCTTGTTGCGGCATTCCTTCTGGTTGATCTTGTCCATTATGTTCATAGCCATCTCCATTTTTCTTGAAATTTCAACTGCCATCGTAAATATTCACTGAACTCTTACCTGCCATCATTCCCTGCCAGCATATCCGGCCTGTTCTTCATCGTCTTCAACCTGGCCTGCTCCTTCCTCCATTCCGCGATTTTCGCATGGTCGCCAGAGAGCAGGATGTCGGGGACTTTCATGCCCCTGAACTCCTCGGGTCTCGTCCACTGGGGGTATTCCAGCAATCCCTCCCCGAAGGACTCCTGCTTTCCAGACTCCTCGGACCCGAGCACCCCCGGTATCAACCTCGATACAGCCTCGACGAGGACGACAGCGGCTGCGTTTCCGTTCTGCAGCACATAGTCCCCGATCGAGAACTCGAAGTCGGCCAGACCTCTCGCCACGCGCTCGTCAACACCCTCGTAGTGCCCGCATATGATTATCAGGCTGCTCTCGCGGGACAGCGCCTCGGCATCCTTCTGCCTGAACAAGCTTCCCGACGCGCTCAGCAGTATCGTCCTCGAAGCTTCGCATCTGACGCTCTCGACGGCCTTGTAGATCGGCTCCGGTTTCATCAGCATTCCAGGCCCGCCGCCGTATGGCGCATCGTCCACGGATCTATGCCTGTCGAGCGTGAAATCCCTGGGATTCACAAAATTCATTTCAATGAGCTTCCTGGCCACGGCCCTTCCGATTACACTCGTGCGGAAGGGGCCGTCAAAATATTCGGGGAATATCGTTATTATGTCGAAACGCAATTTCCCCTACTCCGCGAGCTCCACCGTCAGCCTCATTCCAGATCGCATGCCCGCGTTGCTGGCCAAGGTCCTTATCGCCATTATCGTCTTGCCATTCTTGCCAATGACCTTGCCCATGTCCTCCTTGTCGCAATGTATCCTCACGACATTGAAGCCATCCTCCTGGGTCTCGATCTGGGTGCGGATGGCATCCGGCTTGTCAACCAGAACCCTGACCACATAGTCCACGAAATGCTCGATGTCTCCGAGGATTTTCGAGTCCGGGCTCGATCCGGCGGAGCTTTTTGCCTGGGTCTTCGCCGGAGTCTCCGGACCGGGATCCTTCATTCCGAAAAGCCCCATCAACTTCTTCAGAACCACGTTTGCTACTCCTTAAAAAAGAATGTTGTTTGCGAGACGGATACTGGAATCACTTCTTCGTGGCATGCTTTATCATGCTCGCCACCGTCTCGGAGGGCTTGGCACCGACACCAAGCCAATAGTTGATCCTCTCCATGTCCAGAACCCTTTCCTTCTTCGCCGGATTATAGTGCCCGACATACTCGATGACCTTGCCGTCGCGCTGGGTCCTGATGTCGGCAACCACAACCCTGAAGCGGGCTTCGTTCTTCCCACCTGTTCTCTTCATCCTGATTTTTACTGACATAACGTTTCCCTGTCTTTATGTGAATACGGTTTAAGACGAAAAGCCCATTATTTTAGACCCGATTTGCAACTTTTCAACTGCAATTGCAAAAAATCTTCAGTATTGCCTTGGCCGCGTTGTCCGACGCCCTCTCGCTGGAAGGCGAGATCAACGATGTCATTTCTAGCATCTTGCGCTCGACATAATCCCTCCGCGGGCCTCCGGGCATTATCTCAAGAACCGCCGCGGAAAGGGTCTCGGCATTCACGTCGGACTGGAGAAATTCCCTGAAGACCATTTCCCCGCAGATGATGTCAACCATGGTGAAATATGGCAGGCTCACAAGCATCCTGCCTATCATGTATGTCACCGGATTGAGCCTGTATCCGACCACAAGAGGGAGCCCGGCGATGGCGCATTCGACAGTGACCGTCCCCGAGGCGGCGATTCCGGCGGTCGCGGTCTGGAGCAGGGCCTCCGTCTCCCCGCAATGGAAGTCAATGCGGGGGAGGGGGCCATGTTTCTCTTTGAACCTGCCGTATATCTCCAGGCATTTGTCGTGGATGGCCCTCCTGTTGAGCGAGACCGCAAATCTCAGATCGGGGCGCAGCGATGCAAGCTTCGACGCCGTCTCCAGCATCGGTGGCAGCATGCGGCGTATCTCGTTGTCCCTGCTGCCAGGAAGGAGAAGAACGAGATTCCCGTCCCTCTTCAACCCGGGATTGGCTCTCTTCCTGACTATGTCCACCAGCGGATGCCCCGTAAATTCCACGTCCAGGCCGCTTCCCGCATAGGTTCTCGTCTCAAAAGGGAATATGACGAGCATCTTGGTGCAGAAACTGGCCAGCTTGGGAATGCGCCTGCGGCCCCAGGCCCAGACCTGCGGACTCACATACCAGACCACCGGAATGCCTCTCCTCTTCATCTGCTCCGCAAAGCGCAGGTTGAATCCGGGGTAGTCTATCAGCACAACCACGTCCGGCCGCTCCCTCTCGGCCCGGGCGACCAGTTCCCTGAATATTCTGACGAAGGTGAATATCTTCCCAAAAACCTCGATGAAACCGACCACGCCAAGTTCGCTCGAGTCCACCATCATGTCCACGCCGGCGGAGCGCATCTTGTCACCGCCCATCCCGGATATCGAAATCGAGGACCCCCCCGCGACAAGGGTCTTCAGCGATCTGGCGAGCTCGGCTCCGTAGGCATCCCCGGAGCTCTCCCCGGCGAATATCCAGATTTTGCGTTGGGATTCCATCATCCCCGTAATCTACACCAGAAAGACCACGATTCGAATCCACAACGCAGGGAATCGGCATTTCAGCGTAAGAAGAAACATTCAGCGTAAATATCCACTGAACTCCTACCATTCAGCGGGGATCCAATCTGCCCACAAGCACCGCGGCGGCAAGCAGCAGACAGATGCCAATGGAAAAAGCTTCTCCTACACCTACGACTCCGCAAACAGGCTGGCGACACGCACCTGGGCGCGCCAAGATGGAGGGTCCGCGCTTGTCGCGACCGCATATACCTACAATTTCGCACTCCAGCCCCTTGAAGAATCCATCTCCGGCCTGTATAGTAAAGCCATTATGCGCACCTACGACACCACAGCCGTCATTGGACGCTGCACGGGCGTAAATATTGCTAGTGTCATGTATTTCAAATAACTCCGGCGGCTGTCATTTTTGCTCCGCGAGGGCTTGTTTTGCTCTATGTACCTTCCTCAGTATCTCCTCTCCCTTGGCCTTCCATTGGACATTGGGTCTTGTGAGACTTTGGAGGTGCGGGTCCGATGCGGCTTCAAGCCATT
>DYMC01000190.1 GCA_020721745.1 Lentisphaera sp.
CATCCAAAATTTCTCACGTTTTATTTCAACTTATTTACGATGCATGACACTAGAGTCCGTCTCGGAGCTATCGGGAGTGAAGACATTGAAATACGTTTACAAGAAAGAGGCGCAACTACTTGAGATCAGCGGATATTTTCCGCTTTTGAAACCTTTCGATGTGATTGACGACTGCACGCCGGAAGAGAAAATGGGATTTACTCCCGACCCCGAGAATCCGTATTCGCTTTCGGCGGATGCACGCAGGAACTGCATTCCGGCCGAGCTTGCCGCCTACGAGAAAGGCGAAAGCGCGATACTCCTCATCCAGGCCGGACTCGAATAGAGTTTATAACAAAACCGCAAACGTAAGGGTTCAGTAAAACGATGGGGGGTTGACAGCCCCAGCCTACCATTGGACGATGTCCGTCCTGGTCGAGACCTTTTTGAAGAAATCCCTTAGCGCATTTCTGAGACTGTCAGATTTCGCCTTCGAGACGACCTCCTCGGTGTCTATCATGAACGTGGGCTTGCTCACTTTCATACTGCCCTTGCCTTCACAGCTCAGCAAAAGCTTCTTCGTCTTCAAGTCCACCAGCTCGACTCTCGTCTTTGCGTAGGCATCACGGTTGGAGCCTGGAAACCAGTAGGCCCCGAGTATAGTCAGATCGAGTATCGCCACAGGGTTGAAATACTTGTCTGTCTCCACCACGGTCCTTATCATGATTGCCGAATCCGTCCCATCCGCCGCCTTTTTGAGGACTCCATCCAGATCCCTGCTCTCCAACTCGCTGGTCTTGACGAAATAATAGCCGCTTATCGTCTTTTCCTTCACCAGTGTGTCCATGTATGATCTGCATATGCCAAGATCCGTCTTGCTCCACTTCCACAACGGCTCCAGCTCCCCGCCCGAGTTCATCGTCTCGATGTTCATCCACACCGCCGTCCGACCGAAACTGCCGCCGAGGGAGTCCGCCTTCTCACCCTTGAATTCCGACGCGTCCATGAGTTCGTCCACCTTCAAAGGATGGAGCCCGATCGCGCAGCCCGCGAGAAAGATCAGTGATGAAACGACAGTAGCCACGAAAACAGCCTTTATGTCAGCCTCCATTTTTTAGCCAATTCAAAAATCGTCTCATGAGTTCGCCACTTTGTTTTTCCAACGCCCGATGCTATATTGCCACGCTTTTGGACTTTTTCAAGTGAACACAAGTGAACAAGGAAAACAACGGAGAGGAACAATGAAATCAATGTGCCTTGCCGCGTCCGCGATTTTCGCAACGGTCTTCTCCATCCCGGCCTTGGCTGCGGATCTCGCGAAGCTCGACGAATTCATCGCAAGCCCGGACGTATGGAAGACTGAGGCGGAATCATTCATTCCGGAAAAATCCTCGACACCTCCATTTGTCAAATGGCTCTCCGACAAGAAGGATGCCGCAAGATATCCGGGATGGGGCAACAGTCCGGAAATGAGCTTCCTCGGAGAGAAGGTCGTCGAGGCCATATTCAGGTTCTCCGACGGAAAGCTCTCCAACATCGAGATATCCCTCTACAACAGGGGTGACGCGGGAGACCTCTCCGTAGATGCGTTGGAGAAGAAGGTTGAGGAGGAATCGGGAAAGATAGCGAAGTGGTCCTCCGACAAGGGGGTTCAGCACGACAGGCAAAAGCTCGCCTCCGGAAAGTGGCTCTCCAGGAAAGCCTGGGTCAAGGACGGCACCACGGCGGTAGTGATGCTGTGGAGCACCACGAACCACAGAAAGGTGGAACGCGCGGAATACCTCAAAATGGAGCTTTCCCCCTTCGACCCCAAGCAGGATCCCAGAAAGAAAAGCATCGCGACGACGAACAAGCCTTCCGAGATGAAGGCTACGGCCGCCGCCTCCGACCTCAAGAAAAATGTCAAGAAGGACGACAAGGGAAATGTCTTTATAGACGGCATCCCGATGGTGGACCAGGGACAGAAGGGATATTGCGCCGTAGCGGTCGCAGAGACAGTCCTGCGATATTACGGCTCCGAAGTGGACCAGAACATGCTTGCCCAGATCGTTGACACCGCCACCAAGGGAGGCACAAACCCGGACACGATGTTCGATATGCTGAAAAAAACAAGCACCAAGTTTGGTGTCAAGGTCAGGGAGGTATTCGGATTCGACCAGGGCAAATTCATAAAACTGCTCAAAGAATACAATTCCGTGGAGAAAAAGGAGAAGAAACCGAAAACGACATTCCAGAATTGGGCGAGCATTGCGGGCTACTACAATCAAATGGACCTGGACATCCTGCGCCAGGCCAGGGTCAAGGAGCAGAAAAGCGACTACGCCAAATTCCAGAAGACAATAATCTCCTCGATTGACGAAGGCTGCCCCCTCCTCTGGGCGCTCATGCTCGGGATGGTCAAGGAAAATCCGGATCTTCTGCAGGCCAACGGCGGCCACATGCGGGTCGTCAAGGGATACAACAAGGAGAAAAACGAGATCGTCTATAGCGACACATGGGGCGCAGGACACGAGTGGAAGACCATGAGCATGGAGGACGCATGGGCCGTCACCACAGGACTCTACACCATGGAGCCGAGGAAAAAATAAGTAGGGCGGTCGTTCCCGGCCGCCAACAGTAGGGCGGCCATTCCTGGCCGCCAACTGAAAAACATGGAGCTGGGATGCCGGGCAAGAATCCTCCGGAGGCGGACAAGTGCCCGACATACTTTGTCGGGCGAGAACGCCCAACATACTCGGGGCGCGTGCGCATAAAGTAGGGCGGCCATTCCTGGCCGCCCAAGGGAGGATGCGTGGGTGGAGTATTTTTTCCGGAGAAGACATCTATGGACGGCTTCCCGATTCCTTTTCGTAGCGGGATACCCACCTTTTATTATCTTGAACGATGAGCCCTGAACGCTACATGTCAATTGCGCTGAGCCTCGCCGAGAAGGGCAGGGGCTCCACAAGCCCCAATCCTGTCGTGGGCGCCGTCCTCGTGAAGGATGGCAGGATAGTGGGAAGGGGCTGGCACCGGGTCGCCGGAGGCCCGCATGCCGAAGTCTTCGCTCTGCGGGCCGCCGGAAGGGATGCCAGGGGGGCGACCCTATATGTCAACCTCGAACCCTGCTGCACCCAGGGCAGGACACCTCCGTGCACCACGGCCATAATCAATGCCGGCGTGGCAAAAGTCGTCTATGGGATATCCGATCCCAACCCTTTGCATTCGGGACGTGCCGACAAAATACTCCACGCGGCAGGCGTGGAGGTTGAACATCCGCTTCTTGAAAACGAATGCCGCGCCATCAACGAGACCTTCTTTAAATGGATAGGAAGCGGAATCCCCTTCGTCACTTTGAAGCTCGCCCTTACCCTTGATGCGAAAATCGCAGACTTCAAAGGTGTCTCGAAGTGGATAACATCTGAGGAGACCCGCCGCCGGGTCCAGCGGTTGCGTCTTGCGTCCGATGCAATACTGATAGGGGCGGAAACGCTTCGCCACGACCATCCCTCCCTGACTGTCCGCGACTTCAAAGCCTGGAGGCAACCCATCCGCATCGTCGCGAGTTCTTCGCTCTCGCCTGAATCGGCCGAAAAACTCTTCTCCGCGGAAATGATTGGCGGAGACATCCGCATAGTCAACGCGAGGACGAAAAAACAGTGGCTCGCCTCCCTCCGCAAACTTGGTGCGGAGGGCATCACATCCATCCTCGTCGAGGGTGGTGCGAAAATCGCAGCGGAGCTGCTCGACCTTGATCTGGTGGACAAGATCGAACTCCATTATGCGCCGCTGGTTCTCGGGCTCGGCGCACGCGACGCGCTCCCTGTGAAAAAGCGAATTCTCTCGAAAGCCCTCAGGATGAAGAATGCCAGTTTTGCGGCATCGGGCCCGGACATGATATTCACTGCCTATTGCAAGTGACAGGACGATGCGCCTTTTTATCGCAATTGAAATCCCGGTGAAGATAATTGAGCGTCTACAGCTTCTGAAGAGAGGGATGAAGGGTCTGAAATGGGTGCGCGATGAGCAGATCCATCTTACGCTGGCCTTTCTGGGCGAGACCTCCGTAGAAAAATGCGGAATGCTTGTAGAAGAGCTCAAAAGAGTGGAATTCAAATCCTTCGGACTAGCCC
>DYMC01000191.1 GCA_020721745.1 Lentisphaera sp.
CGCTCATCTTGCTGCCTCGTATCTGCGGCAAATGCGGCCAACTGCTTAATTTAGGTTTATCCCGTTGAGCGTCCTCCCGATCTTCAAACTCTTCATGAGCGCACCGGCAACCGCAAGCCCGCCGTTCGATGTGAAAATCTCATCCGTCCTCTCCAGTGTCAGCCTCATTTTTCACCTATTGGGTTAATTGTTGCATCTTGAAAAGAATTCATGCAACTAATTATACCACAAATGTTTAAAAAAGTCAAGACCCCCTTTTATCTTTTTTCTATCACTTTTCCAGGTGACAATATAAAAAATCGAGTATATACTCTTAAAAATGCGTTTTATATTAGCTCAATTTGATTTTTAATTGGAATAATGAGCTCATCATATTTGTCACATTTTGCTTCCGGCGGCTATTTCGTCGATGAGTTTTTCGAAGGCCTGCCTGTCGTGTTCGACGGGGATGAATTCGTGGAGATCGCTTTCTTTCAGGCGTTTTGCGAATTTCGCAGCGCCGTCCGTATTCCCCGCTTCGTGGAGGGCCCGCATCTGGAGGATGTCGAGCTTGAAGAGGAGCCTTCTGACGCCGGTGTCGGACTCCCAGCCCTTTTCGCGGGATATTGCTTTCTCGGAGATCAGTGGCAGCCGCGAGCGGTCGCCGGAGAAGAATTCGAGGTCGGCGAGTGCGCCGAGCGCCATGTATGGAGGCGGCTCGTGGGAAATTGCGGACTCGAGGACGGCCCTGTAGGAGCTCCATGAGAAGGCATGGAAGTAGGTCGTCGCCGCGAGGACGGCGGCATATGCGGAGAATGCCGCCGTGAGACATCTTGCCGCCCTCTTCTCCTTGAAGAAGCGTTCCAGCATGGTCGCGGCGAAGAGGAGCAGGAAGGCGGATGGAATGTATGAATACCTGTCTGCGTAGTCTATTGCCCCGAGGGGGACGATTCCCGAGACGGGTGCGAGCGAGACGATGAAGCAGAGGACTATCAGTAGATTGTGCGGGTGGAGGCGTCCGCTTCTGTCCTTCCACATCCGGAGGGCTGCGAAAATCGCGGCGGCGTAGAATATGGCGGTCATCGCAATTTTTCCGGTGGAGGGGATGATTCTCGGATATATCGGCGAGAGATTGAATGGCAGGAGCGTCTTGAGGATATACCACGGGATGTTGAGGAGAGCGACTGCCGTCCTCCTCGGGAGAGAAAGGTGCGCCTGGGGGATGTCCTGGGAGGCTATCGCCAACGGGATTACGACCAGGGCGGCGGCGAAAAAGGGGGCGAGGCGCAGGAACATCTTCCTGTCGGGTCTCGCGCCGTCTCTGACGGAGATGAGCAGCATGGCCAGTGGCAGGCTCACCGCCATTGCCTTGGAGAGCAATGCAGAAATCGCAAGTGCCAGCGAGGCGGTGAAGAGCAAGGCGGCCCCCCCGCCCTCCTCCCGGCCGGAGCGGAGGAAGAGGAGCAGCGACCATAGATAGAAGGCCGCGCAGAGGACATCCTTGCGTTCGGACACCCATACGACGGACTCGGCGCGCTGTGGATGGACGGCGAAGACGAGGGAGCAGAGGAAGGCGAGCCGCGGGCTGCATCCGGAGAGGATCATCAGCTGATGCAGGGCGGCCACGGCCAGCAGATGCCAGAGGAGATTCTGCAGGTGGTATCCGAAGGGGGCGAGCCCCCAGATCGAGTGGTCGAGCATGTAGGACATCATGGTGAGCGGGAGGAAGCATCCTTCGCATGGAGTCCTGAACCAGTGGAGGATGTTGTCGAAGGAGAATGATAGTCTGCTGATGTTGCCTGACACGTAGATGTGGTCGTCCCATCCGTCGAGAAGCGGAAACGAGAGGCTGTGCAGGAATGGAACTGACGAGAGCGCGAGAAGCGCCGCAAGATGGAGTATTTTGTCTCTGCTGTTCAATTTCACCGATGGTCCGGGGGTCATGCCGGGACTTCGAGCTTGTCGAGGATGTCCTTGATCACGCGGCGTTTGTCCGAGCCTGCGAACTGGGCTCTGCTCTCGAGCATTATCCTATGGGAGAGAACCGCCCCGGCGAGGAGCTTCACGTCGTCCGGGACGACGTAGTCGCGTCCTTCGAGGAAGGCCCTTGCCTGGGCGCATCTGCTGAGGGAGAGGAGGGCTCTGGGGCTCAGCCCCAGCTTGACCCTCGAGTCGTCGCGGGTCTGGCGGACCAGCCTGGTCATGTATAGTGCGACGGACTTTTCGATTCCGACCTTTCTGACGGAGTCCTGCAGCTCGCATATCTGCCCGCAGGTGATGACCGGGTTGATCTTGTCCAGCGGATCCTCCTCCTTTCGCGAGTAGAGCACCCCCATCTCGTCGTCCTCCCCCGGATATCCGATGCCCACCTGCATTGCGAATCTGTCGAGCTGCGCCTCGGGCAGATGGTATGTGCCCTGGTGCTCGACAGGGTTTTCAGTGGCGATCACGAGAAAGGGGTGCGGGAGCTTGTATGTCTTGCCCTCGACGGAGACCTGGGACTCGTTCATCGCCTCGAGGAGTGCGGACTGCGTCCTTGGCGAGGCGCGGTTTATCTCGTCCGCGAGCAGGACATTGGCGAAGACGGGCCCCTTCCGAAAGTGGAATTCGCTGTCCTTCGGGTTGTAGACGAGTGTCCCGACGATGTCCGAGGGGAGGAGGTCTGGCGTGAACTGTATCCTGTGGAAGATTCCGTCTATGGACAGCGCGAGGGCCTTCGCCAGTGTGGTCTTGCCGACGCCGGGGACATCCTCCATGAGTATGTTACCCCCGCTGAGCAGGGCTGTGAGGACGGTCTCAATCACGTCGTTCTTGCCGAATATCACCTTTGCGAGGCTCTGCCTGAGGCGGTCGAGCTGGTGCTTGGTCTTTTCCGTCATTGTCCAATGCCTTTTCTTTTGATTGGGTTAATATTGCCCGCGCGCGGGGTTTTGGCAAGGGCGGATGCTGTTTTTCGCCGCCGCATGGCCCGGAAAAAAGAGGCAAGGAGATTTGAACTTGCGTCCCGGGAGTATAGATTCAGCGCCCGGAAGGCCATGGAACTTCACCTGATACAAATCCCAGTTTACAAGGAGCAAACAATACTAATACAATCTTGGGGAAACGCAAAGAATCTTTCTTCTCTCCGTTTCCTTCTTGTAAAAAGTAAAAAAAAGGTATCATTATGATCAAGAGGATAAATTCTCCGCCGGCGAACCACGTGATGGTGCTCGGGGGACAGGGATGGGTGGGGCTGATAAACCACATGGGCTCCGAGGTGGACATTGTGAACGCCGCGCGGGTGTCCTTCGGGAAGATGAAGGACAGCTTCGACGGGAAGGACTTCGAGCTTCTCAAGTATCTGCTCGAGAACAAGCACACGAGCACGATGGAGCACGTCATATTCACCTTCAGCGTCCACTGTCCGCTGTTTGTCCGCTCGCAGTGGCACCGCCACAGGACGTGGTCCTACAACGAGATATCGAGGCGATACACGGAGGTGGACATGGAGTTCTACGCGCCGGAGAAGCTGAGGAGACAGTCGCCTGACAACCGCCAGGCTTCGGTGGAGGCGCCCGACTTCGACGACGGGCCGCTGCGGGAGATGGTAAAGGGGCACAACGCCGCCTCTCTGGCGCTTTACGAGCGGCTGATAGCCTCCGGGGTCTGCCGCGAGCAGGCGCGCGGGGTCCTGCCTCAGAACATGATGGTGACGTTCTGGGGCACGGTTGATCTGGCGAATCTGATACACTTTCTGGATCTTCGCGACAGTCCGCATGCCCAGTCGGAGATAAGGGAATACGCCGTCGGGATAAAGAGGCTGATAGGCCCGTTCATACCGCATGTGATGGAGATACTCGGCTGGCCCAGGCCGTAGGGACGGATGCGTCATGCGATGTTCCGGCAAACAGCACGGACTTCTCCGCGACCTTCTCCGCGACTCCCGCATCTGACCATCACACACACATCATCCTAAAAAAAGCAGTTGGAATTTCATTGTCGCATAGGCAGGAGGATTTGAGAGTCCTCTGAGCCTGGATATATGGCGCGTCCGCGCAAAAACACCTTGAATGCGTGGG
>DYMC01000192.1 GCA_020721745.1 Lentisphaera sp.
CTTAATTATCATAAACTTAAGTAAAAAAGCGATTTTCAACTGCTTTTTCTAGGTTTAAGTTAACGGCGTTGTCATGGCACCGGTATTTTTCTCAGGTAATAGACGGACTCTGCATAACGGATGTATCCGAGCTTTTCATAAAGTTTTTGGGCGGCAATATCTACACCAAGAGTGTTGACAGTGAATCGGGTAAATCCTTCCTCCCTCATCCGACGCTCGACCTCCTTCTGAAGAGCTCTGCCGATGCCCTTCCCCTGAAACTCAGGATGAACGGCGTTGTTGCCGATCTCTGCAATTCCTTGCTCGGAATCAAAAAGCCACGTGGCATAACCTACAACCCGTCCTGCGGACTCCGCAACGATGACCTGGTAAATGCGCTGACGGCAAAATTCCTCAAGATCCCGGCATTTGTACACGCTCCAGTTCTTAGCGCCAAGCCGCTCCCCGAAAAAATCCTGACGCATTCGCGCTAGGCTGACAGGCTCAAATGCCTTTTCAGTGATGTCACATATCGACGGGATATCCTCGAAACGCGCTGGGCGCACGGTCACGAATTCTGTCCGTACATACGAAGAGAATGGCCCGCAGTTCGCCAGATGTCGCACCATAGCCTCTATGTTGTCTATAAAAACTGCGGTCTTTCTGAAATCAACGTGACGAATCGTGTCTTTTGGCGTATGGTAATACGTTTTTAGCGAATGATCATAAAACCAGACGTACGGAATACCGAACTGGTGCGCCGCGCCATTGTCGCCTCCTTCGAATTTCCATCGCTCCTTGAATGAACGGCGAAGCGTAACCGGTGCCGAAGTCACAGTCTCACGAAACAACTTCGGGCCGGCGACATAGTAAATCGGTGTGCCAATCTTGCGACCGATGTCGTCAATGTCAATCAGGCAGATACAGTTCTCAAGGTTGTCCCGCATCCGATTGAAGAAGTTCAGCATGCCCCTGCCTGTCAGGTCCATACCTCCATACTCCTCGCTCCCAGAGGCGACAAAGTGAATGCTGGCCTTGGGGTTTGTCCCGTGCAATCGCCTTGCAACTGCGAGCAGAGCGGCAACGCCGTTCGCATTGTCGAGAGCACCAGGAGAGGAAGATGCAGAGTCATAATGTGCGCATACCGCCATCCAGTGAGGGCTAGTCCCTTTGATGGAGGCAACTACGTTCTGCGAAATCCCGTCGTGGATGGATTGCGTTGCAACAACAGAAAGCTCGACAGTTCGTCCGACGTACCGCATCAAAGACTCGGCAACGTCATGGGTGACAGTCACCAGAGGCATGCGCCGCTGCGTCGGATCCCTGACGAGCTTCCCGTTGACTGTGTCTGTCATCGGAGAGATGACGACAAGCCCTCCGAGCCCCTTCTCCGCCAGTTCCCTCACCAGGCGCTGCCTGTCGAACAAAGTAGCCACAGGCATGAGCATGCCGACTGCGCCCTGCTTGAAACTGGCAGTGGCCGCCATCTCCTCGTCGCCTAGGAAAACGAACTCCCCGGCCACATTTCCCGCCGGAGAAAATTGAAGCGGTGTAGAACGGAATGCCTTGCCCTCCGCAGTGAGCTTCGAACCAGTGCATGTGCATGACGGACTCTCGAACTGGTTGATTTCCGCCGAAATCCCCGTCGCGTCGAATTCGCTTTTAATCCACAGCGCGGCCTCCCGTTCCGCAGGACTGCCCGGAGCCCGAGCCCCGATCTCGACCGACAATTTCCTGAGGACCTTCCGGATATATCCCACCTCAGACAACCGTTTCTTTATTTCGTTCATATTACCTCGCATGTTTTGAACTGCATGATTCTCTTGTTTTCAAGTTTCAAGTGCAACTTGTATTAAATGTTATTTCTTTCCCTTCCCAAACTTAAACCATATTTCCTGATTCCGTGATGGCCTTTTTTGACCATCATCCTTTTTTGTTTTTCAACGCGTAAAATAGACCCAGAAATGTATTTTGTAAGCACTTCGGCCAATTGTCTTCATTATTTTTTTCTTTGGAGGTAATTGCAAAACTCTTTTCGCGGGCATGCAACACGTGATTTCAGACGCGCCCCGATGCCCTGTCGGGATCGGGATCACGAGACTTGCACATCCGGAGTTTTGCAATTGGCTCACTTGATGACGCTGGGAGTTTTCAGGTGCGCGTGACCCAGGCCAGGCAAGGTAGTGGTGGCATGCGGCCAGGCGTTTAGGATTTCGACATCGAGCTCTTCCAGTTTCTCCACTTTGTCATTGTACCATTCGTCAAGGCGGTAGGCGAGGGTGTCCAGGCGCGCCATCAGGCCGCCGTAGCGGGCTTCGAGCACTTCCCAGCCGAACGGTTTGTTCATCTTCATCCATGTCTCCCTGTGTTCCCGCCAGAGTTTTTTAACGGTGGCAGTGAGCTCTTTAAGCTGTGTGCCGGCAATCTGTTTCACAAGTTCCTTGTCGCCGACCTTGTATGCTTTTACCAGTTTGCGGCGGAGATCCGTCTTGAGAGATATGACTTGTGCAATCAGTGCCGGGTGCTGGAGGCTCTCAGACGCGTCATTGTACTCGCTGGCATGGAAAAGATTGTTGGCCAGTTCTGAATAGGTCTCGCGTATCGGCAGATCTGCGACATTCGCATCGACCAGGGGAAGTAGAGGATCCTGCCAGAACAGGGATTTCGATGCACTTGATGGACTGCCGTCATAGTCCTTGAACATGGAATTTGTGTCAAGTTCGGACGACCTCATCCAACTGTCGAATTCAAAGTCGCAACTGCCAAGGAGGTTGGCCGCGCGGAGATCCGGAGCAACTTCATCGGCGTAGGCCAGTTCCGCAAAATGCTGGAGCCCGGGCAGGGCGCTCAGGTAGTTGCATTCGGCGCCATCGTCCCCCCACATGGTCATGAAGACTTCTCTGACTCCCTCTTTCCTGCATGCGCCCATGCAGGCGTTTGTCGCACGGATCGAGTAGGGCAGTCCGCACCAGAGCCGTCCCCAGGTCCAGATTCCGCCGCCCATGACCGGGGTGGAACCCAGCCTGCGGTGGAAATTGATGAATTTCCGGTAGTGCTCTTCGCTGACGTGGTAATAATCCCAATAGACGAGCTGGACATCTTTCGGGATATTGGCGATGACATCGTCGGAGATATGCCATTTTTCATCGTAATATTCATGTTTTTCCGAACCGAGCCGGAAATACATGTCACTCCATATCATCGGGGCCAAACCTTGTTTTTTGCAAATTTCGTTTACACGTGCAAGGTGGCTGTTCATGATTTCAAACGGCGGCTTCTCCCCGAATTTTTTCCTGTATTCGCCGGAACCTAGCCCGTGGGCTTCATCCATGCCGATGTGTATGCGTCTGCTGCGAAAGCAGGAACTTGACGCGACAATACAGCGTTCGATCAGGGAGTAGACTTCTTCGTCTCCCGCACAGATGACCGCATTGGTGTCCCGGTACTTGGACGATGAATCCCACTGGAGGAATTGTTCCATGTGTCCGAGTGTCTGGATACACGGGAACATCTCAATTCCCAGCATGTCCGCGTAGTCATCGAGCTCCTTCAGTTCCGCCTGGGTGTACGGGCCGCGCAGGTATCCGAAAAACGGTTCCCCCGGCACTTCATAGGTGTCCTCGGTATAGAGCATGACGGTGTTGATCCCCATCAATGCGCAGCGGCGCAGGTAGTTCTTGACGGCCGTGACATTCATCACCGCATTTCTTGAACAGTCCAGCATGATGCCGACCATGTCGAAGGCAGGTGTCTCGGAAAAGCTTGTCCGCCCCTTTCCCTGGAGAAGAGCCCCCATCAGGCGCCCAAGAGCACGGAATGCTGCGTTCTTGCCGTTGCAGGCAATGACCGACGCGCCTTTCTTGCTCTCAACCTGGAGTTTCCCTTTTGAAAAAGAAGGGTCTGTCATGAATTTGATCGTGTCTCCCTCGTTATTGAAGCGGTCTGGGAAATCGGCCATGATCTCTTTCAGACCTCCGCGCAGTTCATCCGGTGCATTTTCAATTGACAATTTCATGATGGA
>DYMC01000193.1 GCA_020721745.1 Lentisphaera sp.
GCGCCGCATCGCGCCGATTGCGGACGGCAACGGTTCTCCATCGGAGAATCCCTACCTTCCAATTCTCCGGACGGCAGCGGCGTGCCGTCCCTACCTTTCCATTGCAAGCGGATCGGCGGTCCGTCGCCGGTAGGAAATGCTATGGTGTGTTCATATCTCATCTCGTATCAACTTCTTATGATCTGAAGCAGTTCGTCGCGTTTTGCCGTCATCAGTTTTTCGGTTTTCGCCTCGATGATCAGGCGGAGCAGCGGTTCCGTGTTGGACGCGCGGATGTTGAACCACCAGTCAGGATATTCGACGGATACGCCGTCGAGCCCGAATATGCGCCCGTCGCTGTATTTCGCCTTGATGGTCTTGAGTATCGAGGCCACGTCGGAGACTTTTGAGTTGATTTCGCCGCTGGAGAAATATTTCCTGAGCGGGGCGACAAGTTCGCTCGCCTTCCTGCCTGTCTTGCAGATGAGGTTTGCGAGCATGAGAAAGGCCATCCCCTGCGATTCGGCGGTGTAGTTGTCCTTGAAGTAGTAGTGTCCGGAGAGCTCTCCCGCGAACACCGCGCCGTGCTCGCGCATTTGCGCCTTGATGAAGGCGTGCCCGACTCTGCTCATCACCGCCTTTCCGCCGTTCGCCTCGATGCATTCCTTCACGGCCCGGCTGCTTCTCAGGTCGTATAGGATTGTGGCGGGGCCCCTCGACAGGATGTCCTGCGCTATGAGGGCGGTGAAGAGGTCCATCGGGATTATTTGCCCCTTGTCGTCAACAAATCCGCACCTGTCGGCGTCTCCGTCGAATCCGGCGCCGAAGTCGGCCCCGGTCTGGCGGACTTTCTCGCGGAGCGCGTCGAGTGTCTCCGTCTTGAGAGGGTTGGCCTCGTGGTTGGGGAAGCTCCCGTCGAGTTCCTCGTAGAGGGGGATTACCTCGAACATGTCGCGTATTCCGGCTATCTCGAAGGAGCCCATCGCATTTGCGAAATCGGCCACCACCTTGAGTTTTCGGTTCAGCTTCGCGAATTTCCTCAGGTGTGCGCCGTATTCCTGCGAGATGTCGTATTTCGATACTTTTCCCTTTTTGCCGCTCTTCTTCCATTTTCCCTCCGAGACAAGCCTCTCGATGTCGGCTATGCCTGTCGCTCCGCTGATGGGAACAGCCTCCTTGCGGCAGAGCTTGAAGCCGTTCCATTCGGCAGGATTGTGCGATGCCGTTATTATTATGCTGCCGTCCGCCCCGAGCCTGCCGTTCGCGAAATATGACATCGGGGTGGAGCAGATGCCGAGGTCTATCACGTCCGCCCCCTGTTCGGTGATCCCTTTCGCAAGCGCGTCGAATATCGGCTTCGAGTGCGGGCGCATGTCCCGTCCGACCACGACCTTCTTCGCCCCGAGAAAATCGGTGAACGCTCTTCCAATCTTCTCGGCTGTCGCCTCGTTCAACTGTTCCGGATAGACCCCTCTGATGTCGTAAGCCTTGAATATGCCGGCCATGTCGTAGCTCCGTGTTTTTGAATTCAATAAAACATTTATCCCCTAAGATAGTGCCGCAAATGTGTTTTTTCAAAGAATTCCGGAACTTTCGAAAGGCAAAATCGGAGAGGCGATATATATTGGGCAAAAACAATGTTTGATCGAGTAAAAAGCAAAATATCCCAGCCATTCCCAGCTGTTTTTGCATTTTGTATACGTAAGAGTTCAGTAAAATGACGGGGTTTACTGAACTCTTACAAATGATACATGGAGAGCGGATCACATGTCGGAACTGATTGACTCCCAGTGCCGGATCCCGTCTGCGATTTTCGCAGCCGCATGCTTCCTCCTCTGCTCGTTTCTTCTCGGCAGGATACTCTTCTCCGGATTCAGAACACGCAGGGTCACCACATCAATAGTCGTCTCGATATTGACCGGATCCGACATCCTCTGCCTGCTTGGCCTGCTGCTTGGCAACAAGCTGGACCCGAAGCTGCCAATCCTCACACTGATGCTTCTGCCTCTTGCGATCTTGTCGGACGATGGCCTGAAGAAGTCTTTCACGGCCCTTCTGCGTCCTGCCGGATTCCGGCGCGTCTTTTCCTCCCACGGGATATTGGACTGGGGCTTGCTTCCGCCCTTGCTGGTTTGTCTCTTCGTCCTTGGCAGGGCCTTCTGCCCTCCCGCGTCCTGGGACGAGCTCACGTATCAGCTTGCCATCCCGATGCGCTGGCTCGGGGGCAGGGGGGATGAGATTTTTCCTGACAATCCCTATTCCGGATTTCCATCGCTGTCAGGGATAGCCTTCAGGATTCTGCTGTCGAACGGCGGGCTTCTCTCGCCACGTCTCCTGGTCCTCTCATTCTTCCTGCTGACGGCGGTTTCGCTCGACAGAATCCTTTCCCCGCTATGCGGACGGATTGCGAAAGTCGCAATAATGACCGCCTTCTGCGCGTCATTCCCGGTCCTGATGATTTCATCGTCGGCTTATTCGGAGATATTCATAGCTGCGAATTTCGCAGGCATTGTCCTGCTGATGCAGGAGAAGGAGTGGATATCGAGGAAGAACGGGCAGTTCTCCCCGGGGATGCTGTGCGGGATTCTCGCCGGCTCCGCCGCGGCGGTGAAGCTCACTGGCTTCGCGCTCGTCCCCGCCGTCGTTGTCCTCATGCTGTCGAGGCGTCCTCCCCTCTGGAGGAACATAGTCACGCCCTTTTTCTTCCTGGCGACGGTTTTCGTCCTGGCCGCTCTGTTCTATTCGCGCCCATTCATGCTGACGGGGAATCCCTTCCATCCGTTCTTTGCGGGGCTTTTTGGTGCGGACGCATCCATCATCGAGACGAGCCGCTACCATCACGCGATAGCGACCGAAAAATACGGGATAGGCGGACTGCAGGGGCTTCTTTTCTCTCCATTTCTTCTTGCTGCAGGGATAGGCCCTTTCGACGGCTCGGTCGGAGTCCAGTTCTTCATACTGCTCCTTGCGGCGGGGTGCGGAGCCTGGCTTCTCCTGAGGGACGGGCCGAAGGATCCCTTCAAACTGCAGATTTTCGCATCTTCGCTGATCCTCTACGCCTTCTGGTTCGCTTCCTCGAGCCAGGCCAGGTTCATAGTCCCCGCCATATTCGCGCTTTCCGCCGCATCGGCCCACTTCCTCGGAATCATTCATTCGAGAAAGATAATTTTTGTGGCGCTAGTCGTCCTCTCCATAGTTTCTATTCCGGGAAAGTTCGCGAAGGACTGTCTCCTATCGTGGCGGACAGCGCTTGGAGCGACGCGCAATATAGACTATCTGTATTCCGCCACAGGTCCGGGATACGTGAAGGCATGCGACGTGATAAAGGCGGACGGGACCGGAGACAAAAAAGTCATGATGCTCTTCGAACACAGGGGACTCTACATGCCTTGCGAATATATCGTGTGCACGCCTTTCTTCCAGGCGGCATACTTTACACCGCCGGAGCGGACGGGGAAGGCGGATGTCCTCGATGTCATGCGGAGGGAGAATGTCACCCACGTGCTCGTGGGACTAAGCCTCCAGGACCCCGACAGACTCCCGAAATACCTCGACAGATCTGCGAAAATCGCAGAAATAATCGGCTCCCTCTCCGATGATGGCACACTGAAAAAAATCTGGGAGGACGAGGGCTTCGCAATATTCAGATTTGAAATCTGAAATTTGAGATTTGAAATTTGAAATTTCCGTTTAGGGCAATTGCCCTTGCCCTAAACGGAAATGTCAATCCCGGAGGAAAAAAGAAAGCCCATCTATGGTCTCAGTCAGCCGGGCTCCAATTGCCCGGGGAGGAGGCCATAAAAAGGCTTCCGGGGGATACTGTAGTTGATGAAGGCGATGAAGTCAAGCGATTTCGCAAAATTCTCCATCCACTTGAAAAATTCCAGAAGAAGGTTAGGTTGACTGATAAAGAAATCAAGGAGCTTTCCGGCTATGACAAAGAATGGTTCACAGGCGCAGAACTCCACTACTTCATCCTCTCTC